>JBHHUI010000118.1:0-7424 GCA_046753805.1 Anaerolineales bacterium | reverse complement strand
ACGACGATGTATAGGTCGGCTCGCACGCAGTCCTGCTCGATGCGGATGCGGGCCCCATCCGCACCGCTCCGTCGGATGAGTCGGTTCACCCCGCCGCTCATGGGCGCCATCCTGATGACGCCGTCCACGTCCAACGCTGAGCGCTGAGCGATCGTGACAAGCACGTCGGGCGCCAGTGTGGTGCTATCGCGCGGGTCTTTTGTCAGTTCTGTCATGGCACTGCCTCCGGAAAATCAACCCGTTGCCATGCCTCCGTCCACATTGAGCACCTGCCCGGTGATATAGGCTGCCTCTTCCGAGGCCAGGAACGCCACAGCAGCTGCCACCTCGGCTGGTTTGCCCCAGCGTCCGAGCGGGATGAGACTATTGGAAGCTTCTTTCATCTCGTCAGGCAACACGTTTGTCAATGCTGTCGGTACGAACCCCGGTGCAACTGCGTTGACTGTGATCTGTCGCGGACCGACCTCTTTTGCCAGCGCCATCGTAAACCCGATCAGCCCCGCCTTGGAGGCCGAATAGTTTGTTTGTCCAGCGTTGCCGACGACGCCCGCGACTGAAGTGATGTTGACGATGCGACCATAGCGCTTTCGCATCATGCTGCGCACAGCGGCCTTGGAACAGTTGAATGCACTCTTTAGGTTTACATCCAGTACCGTGTCCCAATCCTCCTCAGACATGAGCATGATGACCTGGTCGCGCGTGGTGCCCGCATTGTTTACCAGAACATCGATCTTGCCGTGGGTTTTAACGGCGTCCTTTATGAGCGCCTCGGCGGCGGCAAAGTCCGACACATCTGCCTGCGCCACGTCGGCTTTACCGCCGGCTGCACGAATGGCCTGCGCGGTTACCTCGGCGCCGGCGACGTCCTGCGAGTAGTTCACAATCACGGTTGCGCCGCCGGCGCCGAGTCGTTCGGCGATGGCGCGCCCAATCCCGCGCGAAGCGCCGGTGACAACCGCGACGCGTTCCTTAAAATCCATGGATTTCCCCTGATCTGCTAATGGCCGGATTATACCTGTCCGGCGTCAGTCCAGATTCGAGCCTGCGTAATATTTGCCGCAATGGTAGTACTCCGAAGCGCGCATCGTCAGAAAGGCGGTCAGGGCGATGAGCTGCTTTTCGTAGTCGTCGTAGCGCATCCACAAGTCGAGGGCTGCTGCCCGTGCGATGCACTTATCGAGGAAGTCACCCACGACCACCTCGTCAACGCCCATCCAGTCCGTCACGCGCGGCACCAGGATGCGCTTGTTCTCACGCATGAAGGCAGCCGCCGAGAGATATTTCTGTTCCAGTTTGCGCGCGTCACGGACGCGTGGCCGCGCGCGAAACAATTCTTTCAGTTCCGGATCGACGAAGCCGGTAGCCGCGCGGCGCAGCCGGCGCGTACGTGCGCCATGGATTTTAAAGAACTGCCCAACTGTCTGGTCAAGGTCTTCAAGAGGATCCATGATCCACTCCGGATCGCGCGTCACTTCCGGCTCCTCTTCGCCAAGTTCCCAAATGATGTTCTCTACGAATTCCAGTTTTTCCAGCGCGCCGGGGTAATTGCGGTATTTGCGGCGCCATGTGGACTGGTGGGACAGGTAGTATTCGAATGTTTCTGCAAAGTCCTCGTCGGGGTGGGTCTGCGCGTAATGGTCTCCCAGCGGGTTTACATAATCACGGCTCCACGGATTCACTGGTCCGCTGTAGAAATATTCCGTCGTGGGGTATGAATTAAAGAAATGCCCCTTGACTTTGAAGATGCGCCTGAAGTCCTGCCGGCGGTACAGTTTGTACGCGTAGTTGAACGCGTGCCCGACTTCGTGCGTGACGACCTGGTAAATCTCCTTCGTCGAGTAGACTCTGCCCTGAAACATGGCGTGCAGGGTGCGCAACTCCTCGTTGGCGTCCCAAAACCCGAGTGAGATGTTTTGTGTACCCGCGACACAGCCATATCCCGTAGAAATGTAATAGAGCGGCTTGAGTTTGCGGATGCCGGCGCGTCGCATCTGCCGGCGTGCGCGGTCAACCGCTTTCTGGAAAATCGATTCCTTGATCGACAGGTCGAGGTCGCACAGACGGGTATTCAACAATTCCAGTTGACGCGTGCTCGTGCTGTGCAGCAGGCGGCGCGTGTGACGCATTGGAGGCATCAGCAGAATCTCCCAGCGCGAAGTGTACATCAGGTCATCGTTGGATTCCAGCCTGAATCCTCACGGACAGGACGGGATTACAATGGGGGTATGGCAAAAGAACCCCAAACCCCGCTCGTCGAACGGTTCGACGCAGCCGGTGGGCTGCATATCTACCGGTTGCGGATGGAAGCGTTCCCGAACTTCTATGTGTATGCGTATCTCGTGCTGGGAGGCGACGCGCCGACCCTCATCGATACTGGTTCCGGCTGGGAAAAGTCGAATGCGGACCTGCAAGCCGGATTCGAAGCTGTGGCCGAAGAATACGGCGAAAAGATATCTCTGGCGGACATCGAGCGTGTGCTCGTCACCCATGGCCATGTGGACCACTTTGGGGGGCTCATGTTTGTACGGGAGCACACCGACGCTCCCATTGGCGTGCACCCGCTTGACCGGCGGGTGCTGACCCACTATGAAGAACGCGTCGTCGTCGCGTCGAAGAACCTGGGCATCTTCCTGCGCCGAGCCGGGCTTTCCCCGGGGGCGCGCAAGAGCATTATGGAGATGTACCAGTTCGGTAAGGGGTTCTATCGCTCGGTGCCGGTGGACTTCACCCTGGAAGACCGCGCGACGGTTGCGGACACGTATCAAATCATGCACGTGCCGGGGCATTGCCCCGGTCAGGTCTGCATTCGCATCGGCGATATTCTATTGACGGCAGACCATGTGCTCTCTCGCATCACGCCGCACCAATCACCAGAAAGTATTACGCGTTATGTCGGCCTGGGTCATTACCTCGACTCGCTTGAAAAGGTGCGCTCGCATGCCGACGTGCGCATTGCACTCGGCGGCCACGAGCTACCCATGGCCGCATTGTCGCAACGGCTGGACGAAATAAAGGCCTCGCATGCGGACCGGCTCCAGCGGGTGCTCGAACTTTGCGCCGAGCCGATGACCGTCAAGCAGGTCTCACAAGCCTTGTTTGGTGAAACACACGGGTACAACATCCTGCTGGCGCTCGAAGAGGCCGGGGCGCATGTGGAATACCTGTACCAGCGCAACGAACTCGTGGTGTCGAACCTCGCGGAGCTTGAGAGCGAAGACGACCCCGTAGTTGCATACGTGCGCGTGTAGCGCACCGGAATGTGAAGTCTTATGTGATAATATGAACAATCGAAACAGATGTTGGTATCATTTGCGTTGCGATTGAGCCGGGCCGCTACCGGCGTTCGCCGCTGGCAAGTATGCACAAGGCTGGGGCCATGGGCTATGACTGAGAGTAACCGGCTTTTTGTTCGCGCTGGGCGCAACTTGCGTCGGTCCGCTACGTATTGATTAGAGCGCTCATGAAACTTATCGGAGTAGTAATGTCATCCAACGGGCGAGAGCGGATCATCCACATCGACAAAGTGGTCAAGAACTTTGAGGGGCCGGCCGGTACCATTCACGTGCTGAAGGGCGTGGACCTGGAAGTCGATTCGGGTGAATTCGTCGGCGTGCGCGGCCCGTCGGGCAGCGGAAAATCGACGCTGCTGAACATGATCACGGGCATCGACCGACCCACGGCGGGCGACGTGCGTGTGGCTGGCAAATCGCTCAACGATCTAAACGAGAACAAGCTGGCACGTTTTCGTGGGAAGAATATCGGGGTTGTCTTCCAGTTCTTCCAGTTGCTGCCCACGCTGACCGTGATCGAAAACATAATGCTGCCGATGGACTTCTGCCGTGTATGGAAGCCGCGCGAGCGTCCCGAACGCGCGATGGCGCTGCTCGAACAGGTGGGACTCGCCGACCAGGCTCACAAGCTGCCCAATACGCTCTCAGGCGGTCAGCAACAGCGCGCGGCCATCGCGCGCGCCCTCGCAAATGACCCCCCGGTCGTCGTTGGCGATGAACCCACCGGCAACCTCGACAGCCATACCGCCGACCGTGTGTTTACATTGTTTGAAGACCTTGTGTCGCAGGGAAAAACCTTCTTGATGGTAACGCACGACAAGGAGCTTGCCGCCCGTATTCCGCGCGTGATCGAAGTTGAAGACGGGCTACTGTTCGAAACGAACGGAGCTGCGCCAGAGTAATGTCAACGGCCTATCGTAAGGTCCTGCGCGACCTGTTGCGCAACCGAGGCCGCACTATCCTGGTTGTGCTCAGCATCGCCGTGGGCGTAATGGCCGTGGGGATGATTATTTCCAGCAACGGGCTGATGCGCCGCCAGATGACGATGGCGCAGATTGCCAGCCGGCCCTCGCACGCGTGGTTCTATCTCAGCGGGCCGGTGGAGGATGAGCAGATTCGCGCGCTGGAGCGATTGCCCGAAGTGGCGGCGGCTGACGGCCTATCCGACCGCGGCATCCGCTGGAAACCAGCGCTTGAAGATGAGTGGCAGGATGCGGCCATCGTCGCCATTGATGACTACGAAGACCAGCAATTCGATCTGCTTGACCTGAAAGCAGGCCAGTGGCCCGGCGCTGACACGGTTTTGATCGAGGCATCGCATGTCGAGCCGTACGGCGTTCCACCCATCGGCGGCACGGTATATTTTGAGGTCAACGAGCGCGCCCGACCCTTCACCGTTGTCGGTACTTTACGCGACCACCACCGCGCGCCGCCGCCGTTCAATTCGGACCCCGCCTTTTTTGTAACGCGCGACACATTGGAGCACGTCGTCGGCGAGCGTCGTTTCGACGAGCTACGCATTACGGTGCCGGAGTATTCTGCCGAGGCCGTCGAGCGGGCCGTCGGCATCGTCGAGGACAAGCTCAAGCGCCAGGGTATTTTCGTCAACTGGACGCAATTCCAGGACCCCGAACGGCACTGGGCGCAGGACATCATGGACGGCGTCGGCCTCATCCTCACCGTGATGGCCGTGGCCTCCATGTTCTTGAGCGTCATCCTGGTTATCAACACGATTAATGCACTCATCACGCAGCAGGTGCCGCAGATCGGGATCATGAAAACGGTCGGGGGCATCAGCATGCAGATTTCCCGGCTCTATCTCGCCGGCGTGATCGTTTATGGCATCCTGAGTTTGGCCCTGGCCGTGCCGTTGGGCGCCTTTGCCGGCGATTATCTAGCGCGCTGGATGCTAACCCTGCTGAATGTTCCCACCGCGCCGTTTGAATTTATTGCCAGTACGCTGCTGATCCAGACTGTCGCCGGCTTGGTCGTGCCGCTGGGCGCGGCCTTATATCCGGTGTTTAAGGGTGTTGCGATTTCGGTCCGCGAAGCGTTGAGCGTTTACGGCGTTGGCTCTGGTAAGTATGGCGCCGGGTTTATCGATCGCACCATGAGCAACGTGCGCGGCATCCCACGCATGCCGATCCTGGCCTTACGCAACACGTTCCGGCGTGCGGGCCGCGTCGCCCTGACGGAAGTTGTCCTCGTCTCGGCCGGCGCCATCTTCATGCTCGTGCTGAGCACGCATTATTCTTTCACAAATACCATCGCCGACATCTGGCGCGGACTGGGCTTCGACGCCATTGTGGGGTTCAGCGGGCAGCAACGCATTGACGAGATCGAACCCATGATCGCTGCGCGGCCAAACGTGGCGCGCGTCGAAATGTGGGTGTGGGGCGCGGCCAATGGACGCGTACCCGGCGACGACGACGGCGAGGAGAAGCGCGTTTTTCTGCGCGGCATTCCGCGCGATACAGAGATGTACACGCCGAACTTAGTGGCCGGCCGGAATTTGGACCCCGACGATGGCCACGCGTTGTTGCTCAACCAAAAACTAGCCACCGAATTGGGTCTTGGCGTTGGCGACGCCATCGAGCTTGAAATGGGCAACGGCAATGAATCTGACTGGACGATCATCGGCCTGATATTCGATCTGACCGGCGACCAGTCCAGCGCCTATCTACACATCGACACGCTCAACGCGGAGCTACGGCAGGTTGGGCGCGCTACCGTGGCGGAAATCAAGGCCATTGACGATAGCCGCGCAGCGCAGATTGCACTGGTGGATGACCTGGAAAACTACTTCAAATCCATCGGGAACGATCTGGCCTGGGCCAATACGGCCATCGAAGACCAGGAGATGGCCGAGTCGCAATTCAATATCCTCAGCACGATCTTGATGGTTATGACGGTCGTGATGGCCATCGTCGGGAGCATTGGACTCTCAGGCACACTTTCTATTAATGTAATCGAGCGGCGACGTGAGATCGGCGTCATGCGCGCCGTGGGGGCGTCGTCGATGGATGTTGCGCTGCTCTTTATGGGGGAGGGGCTTTTGCTTGGCGTGATGAGCTGGGCGCTGGCAGTACCCATTAGCATCGTGGCCGGCCGGCCCTTTGTGTCGGCCATCGGCGCGGTGATTGAGTTCCCCGCACAATACCAGCAGTCGCCCTACAGCTTCTGGGTCTGGCTGGGAATCGTAGTCGTGCTGTCCATCGTCGCAAGCTGGTTGCCGGCTCGCCGGGCAACACGCATCAGTGTGAATGAAAGTCTTGCTTATGAATAAGCGCTCAATCCAAAGTAGTGTGAAGCGCTGACAGACTATAGAGTCATAACATTGCGCGTTGGGTGGTTCGTTGGTCATGGTACCCGACACGCAAGGAATGCGACGGAGCTTGCAATGAGTAAAAGAATGCAGACAGTCTTGATTGTTCTGGTGGTTGGCGGCCTGGCTCTGGCTGCTTGCAATACAGGTGCGGCTACCGACGAGGGCGATACGTTTGTCCCGGTCGTCGTCGACGATTTCAACGTTATTGCCGAAGGGCGGCTGGTCCCGCTCAACTACGTGCAACTTGCGTTTAACGGAGCCGGGCTGGTCGCCGACGTCATGGCTGCCGAGGGGGACCAGGTTGAGGCCGGGCAGGTGCTGGCAGTGCTCGACAATGAGGAGCAGCTGCGGTCGAACCTCGCCGCGGCCGAACTGTCGCTCTCCCAGGGACGCGCGGCGCTTGCGCAAGGTCGATTGGAATTGCTCAGTGCGGAGCGAGCGCTCGCTGACTTGAACGAGAACGCCGAAATGCAGGCGGCTGCCGCACAGCAGGCTGTAGCGCGCGCCCGAGAGCAACTTGACAACGCTCAAAACGACCTGTCGTATGCCCAGAACCCGGACGTGCAGTACTACCAGGACCGCGTGGACGACGCTCGCGACGCGCTTACCATCGCCCAACAGAACGAGGAGTTAACCTCCATCAGCACGCTGATCGGCGCTGTGGACCAGGCGCAGACGCGCTTTGACGACATGCAGGATATCTTCAACCAGGTGCAGGACCAGATCGACAACTGCATTGCTGATACCGATGGGGACGGCGAGATCGACAATGACTGCAGCCGCGAACGGCGCATCACCGTTGACGG
>JBHHUI010000117.1:0-7440 GCA_046753805.1 Anaerolineales bacterium | reverse complement strand
GCCCGTTATATGCCCCGCCGCGTCCGATGCGAGGTAGCAAATCAGGGGCGCGATGTTCTCCGGCCCGACCTGCCACCCGCATTCACGGCGGAGGAGGTCGGCCAGCGCAGCGACGAACCGGCCTTCGCCCTGGGGTGATGGATAGTCCCCCACAGCGTGTTCAAACTTGCTATCGCTATCCAGCATGCGCAGCACGGAGTCGCGCAGGTGCGCCTGCACTTGCGAAATGTGGGCTGGGTTGCCGCCCCCGAGCATGTACTGTATATCGCCGCCGGCAGCCGCCGCGCCAAGATCGTCCATGAGTTGCAGGATGCCCGACATGCGGGTGAATTTCTCGCCGAATGCAGAAAAGGTCATACGCGCCGTCCGTGCCGCTGCGGAACACCCGCAGGGATGTGGAGTTGAAGATGCGCCTGCGCTTTACACGAAAGCGGGGCGCTCGACCCTATTATAACCAATGGCAGCAACGGCTGGTTACGCCAGCAAGAGTCGCCATGTCACCGGGCCAGGCTGGGTGCCGTTCCAGCCGGCCGTATGTGTTCTGCCGCGCTGTCGCTGGCCGACGCAGCGAGCTAGCGCGGATCGAGATGGAAGGGGGGTGTACCCGATGCTTGTGTTGGTTCCGGCGATGAGGCAGGTCATGTACGCGTCAGGTAAGCAGGCCGGCGATCTGTGGCACGACCACGTTCAACAACAATCCCAGCACGAAGAATTCCCCGGCCTGCCGGTTAAAATACATCGCCCAGCCCACGTACCACAGCGGCCAGACCGTCCACTCCGCCGGCGGCTCGGCCGGTTTCGGCTCCGAGTAGACTTTCCACACCGTGCGCAGGCGTGGCAGCGCAAGAAATGTGAGCAGTATCCACGGGCCGGTGATGCGCAGCGCCACGAGGCTGATAACCAGCAAATAGAAGACCACGAAAGCGGCTTTGTTCAACGCCAGCGCGGCGCGCTCGCCGAGCAACACCGGCACCGAGCGCACGTGCAGCGGCGCGTCTACCTCGCGCTTGTCGATATGCTTGCCCACGAGCACCGATGCCACGATCAGCCCATAGGGTAGCGTCGCCAGCCATAGGCCGGGTGTCAGTTGTCCGCTGACGACGAACACTGTTCCCCCGATCATCAGCGGCCCCCACACGACCAGCGCTGTGATTTCCCCCAGTCCAATGCGCTTCAGCGTGCCGGTATAGGCCAGGCTGAGCGCAAGCCCGCCCACCGCAAACGCGATCACGAGTGGGCCACGCACGGCGACGAAATAGGCCATGATGGCCGCGTCGATCAGGTTCAGAACAAGAGCCGCTTTTAGTAGCCCGTTCTGGGTAGTCAGGCCGCCCAGGATCGGGTGCTTGCTGTACTGCGCGCGGGGATAATCCTCCGTGTCCACACCGCTGCGCACGTCAGTCCAATCGTTGATCAGATTGTTGGCCGCGTGCGCGGCCACGAGCCCGACGACCGCCAGCGCGGCCAGCCAGATTTCGAACGCGCCGAATCCGGTCCCGGCCTCGGCGGCGAGCAGCACGCCAATCAGGCCGGAGGTGAACGTCATGGTGAATACGCATGCGCGCGCGATGACGAGCCAGCGGCTGACAATATCCGCGCGCTCGACCTCCGGTACGTTGCAGCCATTGACAGCCAGGCGCCAGCGGCGCAACAGGGGGTGGGGGTGGGTTGTAATCTCGGTGGTGGTTGCCATGGTCTTCTCCCGTCAAAGGGTAGAATGGTGGCTCGATTGTACCGTATTCGCCACCCCGACTTTCCCCGTGTTGCCATTCCCGGACTCGCACTCATGGATCAAATCTGGGTCTACTACACCCCCATGGCCTCGGCCGATGGTGAGAATTCGTTCATCGTTCCGGCATTTTCACCGGGGATTTTCGAGGTGTTTATAGAGGCGGGTACGCTGTTCGGCTATCAGGGAGATTGGTCGGGAAACCCGAACAGCCCGACTGGCCTGCACTTGCACTTTTCGGTGGTGAAGTCCGCCCTGGGCGGCGGCTATCGCAACGAGACGGACGTCGACAACACGTACGATCCTGCGCCGTTTCTGGGCCTGCAGCCTAATGGAGACGGCGTGCCTGTCTGCCCGACCCGGTAGGCGCTGTCAGGTCGTGCGCGGCGGCAGTTTGGGTCGGGCGAGGTTGGGCCGGTTGTCAAAATCCGGCAGCGCCGGTGGATTCGTAGCCAGCAGCGATTTGATCTCTTCGATGGCGCGGTCGAGTTGGGCATCCACGCCGCGTGCATAGTCGGCGGGCGTGTTGTCCACTGCGATGGTGGGCTCGGTGCCGTAGTTCTCCACGCGCCAACCCACATCTTCGAACCAAAACGAATACTCCGGCTGGGTTGTGACCGTACCATCCACGAGCGTGTGCGAGGGGCTGATGCCGATAACGCCGCCCCACGTCCGCGCGCCGACCAGCGGGCCTAGCCCCAGCAGCTTGAAACTGTGCGAAAAGATGTCGCCGTCGGAAGCTGCGTATTCGTTCGTGAGCGCCACGATCGGACCCATTAAGGACTCCTTTGGATACGGTTCGGGCAATTCGCCCCAGCGGGTGACATCGTAGCCCAAGCGGCGGCGCGCCAGCTTCTCCAGCAGCAGATCGGACACGTGTCCGCCGCGATTGAAGCGCACGTCAACGATCAGCCCTTCGCGGTACACTTCCTGCAGAAATCCGCGATGGAACTCGGCATACCCCTGCGCGCCCATGTCCGGGATGTGGATGTACCCGACCCGGCCTTCGGTCGCGGCATGGACGGCGCGCCGGTTGCGCCGCACCCAATCCCGGTAGCGCGCCGCGGTTTCCGCCCGCAATGTCTTTACCGCCACTGTGCGCGGCTCTGCATCTTCATTGCTCTGAACGGTGAGTGTGACTTCCGTGGCGGCCATGTTAACCAGTCGACTGGCGGGCGGCGTATCGGCTGTCAGGGTCCGCCCGTTGATGGCCAGGATGCGATCGCCGACCCGGACGTTGATCCCCGGGCCATTCAGGGGCGAGTCGCGTTCCGGGTCCCAACTGTCACCGTGGACGATGGTCGCTACGCGCCAACTGCGGGCCTCGCGGTCATATTCGAAGTCGGCGCCCAGGTAGCCCTGCGCATAGTTCGGCTCGGCGCGATAGTCGCCGCCGTACTCATACGCGTGCGACGTACCCAACTCGCCTTGCATCTCCCACATCAGATCGGAAAACTCCGACCGGCTGCTGATCCGGTTGACCAGCGGCAAATACGAGTCGTGGATCGCCGTCCAATCTACACTGGACATGTCGGCCGTCCAGAAATTATCGCGTTGCAATCGCCACGCTTCGCGGAACATCTGCCGCCACTCATCGGCGGGCGACACCGAGACGCGCACGCGCCGCAGACTGATCCATCCCGTCTTGCGCGATGCGCCGTGACCGGCGCGGTTGTTTGGCTTGTCGCCGGCCTTCAGCACGCGCAAGTTGTTGCCGGCGCGATAAATGAGCGTCTTCCCGTTAGCCGTCACGTCAAATGCGGCAATGTCGGAGACGAGTGTGTCTTCCTCCTGTGCGCTGAAGTCGTACACATGCAGAACTGCGTCCGAGGCTGGTTCCGTCTGCAGCCAGGGCGGCGGCTTGCCGAGCGCGCCCTCGACGGGATACCGCGAATACAGCACGCGTCCGTCCGCTGTGCCCCGAATGTAGCCGAAACGGCCTTCTGCAACTGGAAAGGCAAGCACACGTTGCGAGATGCCATCCAGATCGATCTGCAGGGGCGCGTCTTGCGTGACTTCCGCTGCGGCCTCGTCCTCTGCATCATCGTCTTCCGGTTCGACTTCCGGCTCGTCGGGCGTTTCCGGTTCGTTCTCGCCGTCGGCCGTGTCGTCCTCGCCGCCGTCTTCGTCGGCCTGTGGTTGCAGGATGAAGGGCGAAAGCTGGTCGTTGCGGAGTGTTACCAAATATGGCCGCATGCCCCGAGGGAAGTTGAGGTCGAAGTGCAGCGCATCATAGACCGGGTTGAATTCGCGGTACGACAGGAAATACAAATAGTCGCCGCGTGGGTCGAAGGCCGGCTGGACGTCGGCCAGAATCGGCTCGGTGACCACGTGCGTCTCCCCACTCGGCAGGTGCCACAACTTGATCGTCGCCGAGCGCAACCCCGTGTTGATGCTGTAGGCAACCCAGTTGCCGTCCGGCGACCAATCGAACCCGCGCATATGCCCATTCTTGCCTCGGTCGATCAACCGCAGTTCGTGCGACGTAAGGTCCAGATGCATGAATTCGTAGCGGTGGTTACTGAACACGAGCTGATCGTCCGTCGGGCTGGGGAGCAAATCCACCACGCGTCCGGTGTCGATCTCCGGCAATAGCACGGCAGCTGCGTCGCCGTTAGCGTGCAGGATGGTAAAGCATTCTTCGCCGTCCGCGTCGGTTACGGCGATCAATCGTTTGCCGTCGTGCAGCCAGCGCAACAATCTGTAGCGACTGCCATTCACATCACCGTGCTGTGTGACGGCGCCTTCCCAGTTTGAGAACGTAAATGGTTTGCCGCGCGAGATTATTGCGAGCGAGTGCCCTTGCGGGTGCAGGTTCCAATCGTGCAGGTAGCGCGCTGCACTCACAAACTTGCGGCTGCGCTGTGTCTGGGGTGAGTGAAACTCAATCGGAATTACGCGGCTGCGATCTGTATCCGGATTGAAGAGATACAGGTCCGCCCCGGCATGGTAGACAATCCGGCGCCCGTCCGTCGTGGGATTGCGAGCGTAGAACGACTCGTGATCAGTGTGGCGGCGAACGTCCTCGCCTCCAGGGTCGCACGAGTACAGGTTACCGGCCCCTTCGTGGTCCGAGATGAAATAAATGCGCCTGCCAACCCACAGCGGATTGGCCAGGTTGCCGCCCGGATCAACCAGCGGGATGTATTCGTTCGCGCCCGTCAAGTCGATCCAGATCTGTCCGGCGCGTCCGCCCCGGTAGCGTTTCCAGCGCGCCGGATCGACGCCCGAGCGCCCGATGACCGCCCCACCGTCCGGGCCATAGCTGATTGCATTGGCCGGTCCGATATTGATCAACTTCGGCTCGCCGCCGTCCGCCGCCGCCGTGAATAGCCGCAGCACGCGGAAGAACGGCTGGCCGCCGTTGCTTGCAAACACGATGCGGTTGTCGGGCGTCCAGGCGGCCATGTGGATGGCGGTGCTGCCCATGAAGGTGACGCGGCGCGGCGTGCCGCCAACGGCGGGCATTACATAGATGTCCGATTCGCCCGCCTCGCGCCCCACGAATGCAATCTGCGCGCCGTCAGGTGAGAGGAGCGGTGAAGAGGCTGCCCCAAGTCCGGCTGTCAGGCGGCGGGCGATGCCGCCTGCGGCTGGCACGGTCCACAGATCGTCTTCGCACACGAACACAACGGTATCGTCATGGAGCGTTGGGTGGCGGTAGTAGCCGTCGGGCATCAAATCTCCTTCATCTCGTACCAGTTGGCGCCGACCTTCGCGTCTACTTTCAGTGGGACTTTCAACCTTGCCGCCCCTTCCATTACCGGCCGTACAATGCTGAGCAGATCATCCACTTCGTGTAGGCCGCACTCAAAAACAAGCTCGTCGTGCACTTGCAGTAACATGCGCGCCTCGGGCAGCTCTTGCGGCAACCGCCGGCCGAGTTCGAGCATGGCGAGTTTGATGATGTCGGCCGCCGTGCCCTGAATGGGGGCGTTAACGGCTTCGCGTTCGGCGCGGTTGCGGGCCAGCTGATCCTGGCGCGTGTCGCCGGGGCGTTGCAGGATTGGAAAGTAACGGCGACGACCGAGGAGGGTTTCGACGTAGCCCGCGCGGCGCGCAAACGCCAGCGTTTCGTCAAGATAACGCCGGACGCCCGGCAGCCGCTCGAAGTACGTCTCGATGAATTCTTCCGCCTCGCCCAGCGTGATGCCGGTATTCTGCGCCAGCCGGAATGCGCCCATACCATAGAGTAGCCCGAAATTGACTACCTTTGCCGTGCGGCGCTGGTCGGGCGTGACCTTGTCCAATTTCACGTTGAATACGGCCGCCGCTGTGGCCGTGTGAATGTCCTGGCCTTCGGCAAACGCCGTCCTGAGGAATTGGTCGTCAGACAAATGTGCTGCGACGCGCAGTTCGATCTGCGAGTAGTCCACCGCCACCAGCCGCCGGCCGCGCGGGGCGACAAAAGCACGCCGCACCCGCCGCCCGACTTCCGTGCGAATGGGGATATTCTGGAGGTTCGGGTCGCTGGAAGCGATGCGCCCGGTCACCGATCCAGTCTGGTTGTACGAAGTGTGCACGCGTCCGGTGTCCGCGTTCACAGCCAGAGGGAGCGCGTCCACGTACGTGGACTTCAGCTTGGCAAGCTCGCGGTGCTCCAGAATGTCACGCACGACGCCATGCTCTTCGGCTAATTCGACCAGCACGTCGGCTGCTGTGGAGTAATGCCCCGACGCCGTCCGGCGCGCGCCGTGGGGCGGTGTGATCGCCAGGTCTTCGAACAACGCCTTTGAGAGTTGCTGCGTCGAGTTCAAGTTGAACTCATGCCCAACCGCTTTGAAGATAGACTTAGCGATCGTATCCAACTGGCCGGCCAAGTCCTGTGACATCTCAGCGAGAAAGTCCGCATCGAGTTCGACCCCGGCCATTTCCATGTCGGCCAGCACGGTCACCAGCGGCATTTCGATGTCCGCCAGCAACTTTCCAACGCCCTTGTCCTCCAGTTCCGGGCGCAGCAATGGCACCAGCCGCAGCGTCATGTCCACGTCGGCGGCGGCATAGGGGGCAGCCAGCGCGACTGGAATCTGGTCCATCGTCTTCTGCTTCTTGCCGGTACCGAGCAACTTCTTGATTTCGGTCATCTCAATGCCGAGGCGCACCCAGGCCAGGTTCTTCAGGCCCAGATTGCGCGAGCCCGGATCGCACAGCCATTCGGCCAGCATGGTGTCGAAGCTCAACGGCTGTACGACCAGCCCAGCGCGTTTCAGCACGACATAGTCGTACCCGGCAGTGTGCGCGTATTTTTCAATCTTCGGGTCAGTGAGCGGCGCTTCCAGCGCGGCCAACACAGCGGCCAACGGCAACTGGCCCTGCGGCGGCGCGGCCTCCGCTTCGTGCGTCAGCGGGATGTAGTAGCCTTCGCCTTCTTCCACGGCGAGTGCAATGCCCACGAGCCGCGCCCGCATCTGGTTGGTGGACGTCGTTTCGGTGTCGAATGCAATTGCCTGCGAGTTGTTCAGCTTCTTGACCAGCGCGGCGAGCGCCTCGGGTGTATTGACGACGGTGGTGCGCGTCGGGCCTTCGGGCGCTGCAGGTGCGGGTTCGTCTTCCGGCGCAGCCGAATCAAACATGCTCAGCTGCCCGCCGGGCGCCGCCGTGGTCCTGGCGGGTTCGGGGATACGGTTGAGCAAAGTGCGGAACTGCAGCGCGCGGAACAGCTCTGCAACTTTTTCGCGGTCGAAGTTCAGTAGTTCGCCCGCCAGGCGCGG
>JBHHUI010000116.1:0-7524 GCA_046753805.1 Anaerolineales bacterium | reverse complement strand
GCACGGGCGCGCGGGCTCGATTACAGTTTACGAGGTCCACGGTCATGTCCGCGAGACGACCTGTATGCAATGCTTCCGGGAATATCCCGGGCTGGAGCGACTCGCACAGTTCATTGACGACGGCGCGGTGCCGCATTGCACTGCGTGTGGCGGCGTGCTGAAACCGAACGTGATCCTGTTTGGCGAACAACTGCCGGCACAGGTCATGAACGCGGCCGAGCAAGCCGCGCGCAACTGTGATTTGATGTTGGTGGCCGGCTCGTCGCTGGAGACCTATCCAGTGGCCGATCTGCCTGCTCGAGCGCGGTCGCGCGGAGCGCGCCTCATTATTGTGAACCGTGAAACGACCCCGTTGGATGCGCTCGCAGACGTGGTGATCCATGCGGATGTGGCTGAGGCCCTGCCGGCCATCGCTGCGGCGGTGCTGGATGGCTAGCCCGGTACGGAAGCGCGCGTTCACGGACGCCACGGCCATCCGCAGCTTCCCGGTACTACTACACCGCTACCAGCAGCTGCTGGAGATCGGGCACACGCTGGCTTCCACGCTCGACCTGCCCTACCTGCTGCAGAAGATCATCGTGGCGGCGATGAAACTCACCGAATCCGAGGCCGCCTCCATCATGTTGATCGATCCGACGACCGGCGAGTTGCGCTTTGAGGCGACGACGAGCATGGATGTCTCTGAGATGGAACGCATCGTCGTCCCGACGGTCGGGAGTTTCGCGGGCTGGATTGTGAGCAACGCTGAATCCGACATCATTCACGATGTTACAAAAGACCCACGTTTCTACGGACAGGTAGACCGTGAGACCACCTTCCAGACGCGTTCCATTATGGGCGCACCGCTTATCAGCCAGGACAAGCCCATCGGCGTGCTCCAATCCCTTAACAAAACCGGCGGGAAGCTCTTCGGCGGTGAAGACCTGGAGATGCTGGAAGCCCTGGCCGCGCACGCAGCCGTCGCCATCACGAATGCGCGCCTGTTCCAGCAAAGCGATCTGATCGCCGAGATGGTGCACGAGTTGCGCACGCCATTGGCCGCCCTCACGGCAACAGGTCATATCCTCAAGCGTCCGGACCTGCCGCCCGAACGGCGCGAGGAGTTTGTGGACACGATTCTGCAGGAGACCGATCGACTTGCGACGATGACCAACGACTTCCTCGACCTGGCGCGGCTTGAGTCTGGCCGGGCGCGTTATGTGCGGCAGCCGTTCAATGTGGCCGATTTAGCGCGCGAATGCGTCAACATCGTGCGACCACAGGCCGACAGCCGGCGCGTCACGATCCAGGATAATATTCCCGCCGACTTTCCGCATGTCGACGGCGACCGGAGCAAGATCAAGCAGGTCCTGCTCAACTTGCTGACGAATGCAGTCAAGTACAACCGGGAGGGTGGGCAGATCTTCCTGAGCATCTCTCAGGTCGATGACCGCGCGCGGGTCGCCATACGCGATACGGGCCGAGGCATCTCTCCGAAGGCGCTGCCACATATCGGCGAGAAATTCTATCGCGTGCCCGATAGCGAGGGCTTCGCCACCGGCACCGGGCTTGGCATGGCGATTGCGTTTCGTATCGTCGAGACGCACGGCAGCAAGATGGAGATCGAAAGCGAAGTCGGCGCCGGCAGCACCTTCGCGTTTACACTCCCCTTCCCTCACAAGGCCGTTATCAGCACCCACCGCTAGTCTGGCCGCTCTCATTTTCGGCATCCGGTCAGGCGGGCGCGCTGTCACATCCACATGATCGCCGTCAATCTCGATCGCGTCACATTCCGGTACGCTACAGAGCCGCTGTTCGAGGCGCTTTCGTGGGAAATCCACACCGACCGTTGTGTTGGTCTCGTGGGGCCAAACGGCGCAGGCAAGTCGACATTGCTGCGTCTGATCGCGGGTGAGATAGTCAGCGAGACCGGCTTTACCTCGCGCAAGAAAGACCTGACGATCGGCTATCTGGCGCAGGAGCCGCAACTGGGTGACAGTGAAACTGTGCTCGATGAAGTCCTGGCTTCCCATCAGAAACTGGCCGAGATTGAAGCAAAGCTCGCACAGGTCGAAGCCAGCCTGGCAGACCCACGCGTCTACGGGGATGAACAGGCGCTGGCGCACGCCCTCGGTCGGCAAGAGCGCTTGCTCGCCGGTTATGAAGAACTGGGCGGACCCGGGTTCGAAAACCGAGCGCGGGGCATCTTGCGCGGCCTGCGGTTCTCAGACAAAGATCAGCAGCTGCCGGTCGATATCCTCAGCGGCGGCCAGAAGAAGCTGCTCGGCCTGGCAAAGCTATTCGTCACCCGGCCGGGCCTGCTGCTACTTGACGAGCCGGACAATCATCTCGACCTCGCAGGCAAGGCAGAGCTTGAACAATTTATCCGTGGTTATCCCGGCGCAGTCGTCATCATCTCGCACGACCGCTACTTACTAGACATGGTGGCCGACGAAATCGTTGAACTGGAAGACGGTCGCCTGACACGCTACCCCGGCAACTATTCCGAATACGTCGTCGAGAAAGAGCTGCGCCTGCAAAGTCAACAGCGGATGTTCCAGGCGCAGCAGAAAGAGATCACGCGTCTCGAACAGGCTGCGAAACGGCTGCTCATGTGGGGCCATGTCTTCGACAATGTGAAATTCATCCGGCGCGGGCAACATATCGAAAAGCGATTGGAACGGATAGAGCGCATAGAACGGCCGGTACTGGAGCGCAAACGCATGGGATTGGAACTCAAGGGCTGGCGCGGCAGCAAGAAGGTGCTCGAACTTAACGGCGTTTCTTTGTCGTTCGCGCCGGAAGCGACCGGCGGCGACTTGACGACGCTCGGCGCGGACGGAGGACCACAGGGTGCGCAGATATTACAAGAACTCGACCTGCTGGTGTGGTGGGGACAACGAGTGGGCCTCGTTGGGCCTAACGGGGCCGGGAAATCGGTGCTGTTTCAGATTGTGCTCGGCGAGCTGACTGCCACGAGCGGTCGGGTCGTCGTCGGTCCTAGCGTGCAGATCGGGCACTACGCACAGGAGCACGAGACGCTCGATTACGGCAGCACCCTGATCGACACGGTGCGGTATGCCGCCCGCCTGACGGAGGACGCGGCCGTCAGTTTCCTGGGCCGCTTCCTGTTCAACTACGATCAGGCGCGCGGGACAGTCGGGAACCTGTCGGGCGGGGAACGCAGCCGGTTGCAGATGGCGCTGCTTATGTTATCGAGCGCGAATTTTCTGCTGCTGGATGAGCCAACCAACAACCTCGACATTGCCTCAGCGGAAGTGTTGGAAGACGCGCTGGAGGAATTCGAAGGGACGGTGGTGGTGATCTCACACGACCGCTATTTCCTCGACCGAGTCGTAGACCGCGTGGTGGAACTGGACGAGGGCCGACTCGCCGAGTACGACGGCGGCTACAGTGATTATGCGGCGTGCAAGCAGCCGGCGTGATGCGTCATTAACTCTGTCGCCCGGCGGTCGCTAAGCGAGTTCGCGCAGGTTGCAACGCAGCAGTGCGATCAGCCACGGCGCTTGAACTGTTTTTCAAGCAAATCGGCGCTCAAATGGATCATGGTGGGACGGCCATGAGGGCACGTGCGCGGCGACTGGCACCGTTCGAGCTGCTGCACCATGGCCTGCTGTTCTTCCATTGAAAGCACCTGCCCGGCCTTGACGGCGGCGCGCTTGCACACCCGCGCGATCAGGCGGGCTTCCATCTCGCCCCCCAGCGGCGTTTCATCTTCCTCGAAATCCTCGATCACCACCCGGATCGCGTTGTGCGGATCGATGGCGCCCAGCACGGTGGGCAGCGCGCGCACCAGAAACGTGCTGCCGCCGAACGGCTCGACGCTGAACCCGAGCGCCTGCAGGGTGGCGAGTTGGGCGTGTAGCAGCGCCGCCGCCTCAGGCTGCACTTCCACCGCCACCGGTTCGAGCAGCGCTTGTGACACCACCTGCGCGGCCGCTGCCTGCACACGGAATGCTTCGTACAGGATACGCTCGTGGGCCGCGTGCTGGTCTATGAGATAGAGGCCGTCCGGGCCTTCGGCGACGATGTAGGCCGCGCCCACCTGCCCGACGACCCGCAAAAGCGGCACACTGGTATCGGGCAGTGCTGCCTGCTGCTGCGCGGCGTCGGCCGGACCGGAGGCGGTAACATCGGGCCGGGACTCCCGCGCAGCGGCCGGCAGAGTTGTAGGGTAGCTCCCTCTCCACTGTGAACCGGTCGGCGCGGCGTCGTCACCCATAGACCAAAGTTTGGGTTCAAACGCCGGCACCGGCGCGCGGGCAAGCAACGTGCGCCGCACGGCGCGCGAGACCGCGTGGAAGACTGCGTTGCCGTTGCGGAAACGCACTTCGGCTTTGGCCGGATGGACGTTCACATCCACTTCTGCCGGCGGCACGCGCACGGTTACAACCGCAATCGGATAGCGGCCTACCATCAGCAATGTGTGATACGCCTGCAAGATGGCGGCGTTCAGGCGCTGGTCCTGAACCCAGCGCCCGTTGACGATGAGCGTGATCTCGGACCGATTCGAGCGATTGAGCGCCGGCGGGCTGATAAAGCCGGCGACGGGGACCGCGACCTGCTCCACCGAGGGGCGCGGCGCGGCAATTTCGAGCATTTCTTGCGCCGCCTGCACGGTGTATACGGCCACCAGAACGTCGCGCAGATGGCCCGCGCCGCTGGTCTGAAACGTCGTGCGATTGTCAAAGCGCAGTTCAAACCGGACGGCCGGATACGCCAGCGCCAGCCGGGTCACGTAGCGCGTGATCCAGCGTCGTTCGGCTGCGTCGGACTTCAGAAATTTAAGCCGCGCCGGTACGTTGAAGAATAGATTCTCGACCGAGATGACGGTTCCGCGCGGAGCGCCGATAGGTGTCCGCCCGGAAACGATACCCGCTTCCAGGCGCAGGCGCGTTCCACTGTCATCGCCGTCGGCGCGCGTGATAACTTGCATGCGGCTGACGGATGCAATCGACGCCAGCGCTTCCCCTCGGAACCCGAGCGTCTCTACGGCCAATAGGTCGGCGGCCGATTCCAGTTTGGAGGTGGCGTGCCGTGCGAACGCGACCTCGACTTCGGCAGCGCCGATGCCCGCGCCGTCGTCCGACACGCGGACCAGCTGCCGCCCGCCGCCCTCCACTTCTACCGTAATCGAGCGCGCCCCAGCATCCAGCGCGTTCTCGACAAGCTCCTTGACCACGGATGCCGGGCGCTCGATGACCTCTCCGGCGGCGATCTGCGAGGCGACGTCGTCGGGCAAGACTCGGATGGGCATGGCGGGCATTGTAGCATTTGACCGGGGGAATGGGACGCAGGTAAACGCAAACGAACATTGACGCCGTGCCCCGCCCCCGATATACTGACCATCGGTCACTAACTGACCCAGAGTCACCCATACATGGCAAACAACGTTTCAACTCCCCCCACCCCGGCGCAAGTACGCCGCGAGCGCGAGATCAAAGAACGCCGCGAAGCAATCCTGGATGCAGCTCGCGATGTATTTTTCGCAAAGGGCCTGCATAGCGCCACGGTGGACGACGTAGCAGCACAGGCGCAGATCGCCAAGGGTACGGTCTACCTGTATTTTTCCAGCAAAGAGGAGCTTGTGGCGGGCCTGTTGCTGCGCGGATTGGATTTGCTGGTTGAATCGCTGGGTCGTGCATATGATGAAGGCGCCGACCTGACCGCCGAGACACGTCTGCGGAACCTGGCGCTCGCATATCTGACGTTTTCGCGCGAACAGCCTGACTACTTCCGCCTGATCATGGCATTCGACCGCGGCCAGTTCCAGGAATCGATTTCACCCGAGTTGTACAGCAGCATCTTCGACCGCTCGCTCGCGGGCCTGCGCTGGATCATTCGCGCCATGGAACAAGGCATCGACGACAAGGAATTTGGGCCGGGCAGCGCGCGCGGCCGCGCCGGGATGATGTGGGCCGCGCTCAATGGCGTGCTGGTGCTGTTCGGCCACCCGTTGCGGCGTGCGCTGCTCGAGACCGAATTGGAGCCGCTCTACCGGGGTGTACTCGACATGATCCTGCGCGACCTGCAGGCCACGGCCTGACGGCCATGCAAAACCAGCCTGCCTCCGGAGCAAGCCGCCCATGACGCAAGAACCCGCCGCCCTCGACCGACCATGAACTGGGCAAACATAGGCCTGCTCACGCTCGCGTTTCTCATCATGCTGATTGGCTATTTTCGGGCTGAGCGACGCGCGCGTATCATCTCGCTCATACTGTTCATCTTCCCGGTGAGCTACTTTATTTGGATTTGGGTGAGTTACAACGGAGAGCGTACCGAGATGTGGATCGCGCTGGCCGCCGCTGCACTATTGTACTTTCTATGGCACGGCTTCTACGGCCACCGTCTGCCGCCGCCCAGCAGCGACAACATCAAGGTGTGGGGACAGGATGATTAGAAGACTGGAGATCAGAGATTTGAGATTGCTACATACGCGGACTCACCGGACTTTTGCTGGAATGCTGACGGTGGGGCTGTTCGTGGTCGCCTGCGGGGGCGCGACGTCGACGCCGGAAGCGGCAACCGCACCCGCGCCGACCCAGCCCCCCACAGCAGCCCCCACCCCGCTCCCCCCAACCGAACCACCCCCGCCCGTTCCCGAAAGCGCCGACGAGCCGATACAGGTTTCAGGCACGGCCGAGATTACATTTTTCCTTTTCGATGCGTACGTGTCCGAACCGTTTGTGCTGCTGGAAGACCTGGCTGGATTCGTGAACCGTGACTTTGAATTTGAGATCGCACCGGCCGACCAGATCGTCGGGCCTTTATTCAATACCAGCGAGGACAAGTGGGAATACCTGCTCAACCTGCAAGCCGCGCCGCCCGGCACGCGCGTGGACGTGGACAACAACGGCCAGAGCGACGCCGGTTTGCAGGCTTACATGATTTCTGTTCAGGCCAACCTGGAGGACGATCCGTTCCTCAGCCGTGACGAGTTTCGCGGCTGGTCCACCGTGTGGACGTCGGCCCGCATCGACAGTGAAAACGAGGACGAAGTGAGCGGCGGCAAGCTGCTTGTGTGGGCGCCCGACGACCAGCAGCAGTTCCCCACCGGCTTCGGCGAAGACGGGCTGCTGTTCACAGCCGATGATCCCGTGGCTGCCATCGCCGCCGGCTATTCAATCGTCGACCTCGACGCCGAGCCATTTACCTTCACCAAGGAATCCCATCCCGACATCACACTGTATGAGGGCGATGTCGCCGTAAACGACTACGCGGCGATGAGTTACACCGAAGCGTTTGACGCGCTCTGGACGAAAGCTTCGGCGGAATATCCGTTCACCGACTTGAAAGGAATCGACTGGCAAGCGCTCTATGACGAGTTTGCCCCGCGCGTGGCGGAGGCTGAGGCCGCCGACGACTACGACGCCTGGTACCTCGCCATGCGCGACTTCGCCTGGTCCATCCCGGACGGGCACGTGGGCGTGCAGGGAGACGACGGTGGGCGGTTCCAAACCGAGACTGGCGGCGGCCTCGGCCTGGCCGTCATCACCTGGCTGGTGATCATCGGGGGCATCCGTC
>JBHHUI010000115.1:0-7534 GCA_046753805.1 Anaerolineales bacterium | reverse complement strand
AAGGTGCGCGCGGAAGGCGATGCGGATGCGTGCGTCCGCTTTGTAACGCACAGCATGGGCGGCCTGGTACTGCGCAGCGCGCTCGGGCTGCGCGGTCGCTCACCGTTTCAGGATGTCGGGCGCATCGTATTCATTGCGCCGCCATTCCAGGGATCGTGCGACATCCCCAAAGTCTTGGTCGCGGGCGAGCGCGGCGGCTGGCTCAGCAGCGAGGAAGACTTCCGCAAGCTGGCGCGCTCGTTCCCAGCCGTCTATGAATTGATCCCATCTTTCCGTCGCGCCGCCGTGGACAGCGCCACCGGCGCGGAGGTGGACCTGTTCGATTACCGCAACTGGCAGCGGAACGTCGTGCAGCAGACCGGCACCGAGCGCGACAAGCTCCAGCCCGGCCTGCTCGCCGACGCCGAGGCCTTCCGGCGCGGGCGGCGCGCGCAGCACGGCGGCGCGAGCGCTGCGCCGTTACTCACCGACGGGCAGTTGCGCCGGCACGCAGACCAGATCGCCATCCTGCTGAGCGTTGGAGACGAGACCCCGTACCGCATCCCGGTCGTAGCCGGCAACACGCAAAACCCCAACTGGTTCGATTTTGACAATCAACTCACAGACGATCACGGCGATCTGCGCGTGCATCTCAAAAGCGCCGCCGTGCGCGGGATCACCCTGGCGGCCTACCGTGGCATCAAATCGCACGCGCTCGTATGTCGTGAGAACATCGTCATCAAGTCTGCGGCCGCGTGGCTGCAGGGCAACCGGCTGTTGAAGATGCGCCCGCGGCGTCCGCGCCACACTGTCGGCCGCAGCGGGCGCGACTATTTCGATCCATGGAATGGCCGGACGGGAAGCCTGAAAGACCACATCGTAGACGTGTAGCGCACCCATCAAATCCTCGAGTCTGGTCTTAACCACAGGCCGACTCAACGTATAATCTCCGCACCCACGACGGAGAATCCCATGACAGTGGATCGAATCGAAAAACTAAAGCTGCAAACTGCGCACGCCGGTTTGGACGCCGTTGCCGTCATCCCGGGCCCCAACCTGATCTACCTCACCGGTCTGTCCTTCCACCTCAGCGAGCGGCCGGTGGTCGCGTTTTTTCCGGTGGAAGGCGCGCCAGTGCTGCTGGCGCCGGCGCTGGAAGAGACCAAGGCCCGGAGCGTTTCCTTCGGGCAGCAACTTTTCACGTATACCGACACCGAGGGGCCGACGAGCGCTTTCGCACAGGTCCTCCGCACGCTGGGCCTGGCCGGCAAGCGCCTCGGCATCGAAGGTCGCCGGATGCGATTTCTGGAACTTGACCTGATGGCGGGCGGCGGGTACGCGCCGCAACCCGTCAACGCCGACGCCGTCATCGCCGCGCTGCGCATGCGCAAGAACGCGGACGAAATCGCGTTAATGCGCCGTGCGGCCGGGATCGCCGAACAGGCGCTGCAGGCTACGCTGCCCTTTGTCCACCCCGGGCGTACGGAAAAAGAGATCGCCGCCGAACTCACGGTGCAGACCCTGCGGGCGGGGTCGGACGCGGAATTGCCCTTCACGCCGCTGGTCGCCAGCGGGGCAAACGGCGCCAACCCGCACGGCTTTCCGACCGAACGCAAGCTGCAGTCCGGCGACCTGGTCACCATTGATTGGGGCGCAGCTGCCGGGCGCTATCTGGCAGATATCACACGCACCTACGTCGTGGGCGGCGCGGACGTGCACCCTGAGCTGCGGCGCGCCTACGCAGCTGTGCAGGCGGCCAATGCGGCGGGACGGGCCGCCGCTGCACCCGGTGCGACCGGACAGGATGTGGACCGGGCGGCGCGCAAAGTCATCTTGGATGCCGGGCTGGGCGAGTATTTCATTCACCGCACCGGTCACGGGCTGGGGCTGGAAGGACACGAAGAGCCAGACATGAAGGAAGGTGCGACCATGCCCCTGGAGCCGGGCATGACCTTCACGGTCGAGCCGGGGGTGTACATACCGGGCATCGGCGGCGTGCGCATTGAGGACGACATCGTCATCACGAAAGACGGCGCGGAAAGCTTGACGACTCTCCCGCGCGATTTCGAAATCATCGGAGCGTAGGGGCGTGGCGATACGCAAATACGATGCCATGCTAACAATGGACGCCGCGCCTCTGCTCCTCCCCGGCGCTGAACCGTTCTTCCATCGGGGCGACGCGATTGGCTGTCTCCTGCTCCATGGCTACACAGCCTCGCCGCAGGAAATGCGGGAGCTGGGCGTCCACCTTGCCGCTGCGGGGCGCACCGTTTACGGGCCGCGCCTGACGCATCATGGCGCGCGTCCAAGCGATATGAACCGTTCGCGCTGGCATGACTGGTATCTGGCTGCGCTTGACGGTTACCACGTCTTGCGTGCGCAATGCGAGCATGTGATCGTGATCGGACTTTCCATGGGAGGCGCAACGGCGCTGCTGCTGGCGACGGAGCAGCCCGTGGCCGCGGTGGTGGCGATGAGCGCGCTCACACACGTCCGTTCGACGTGGCGGGCGCGACTGGCGCGCTGGTTGTGGCGCGTCCACCCCCTCCAGTTGAAGGAGGGGGTCGAGGAGAACCCGCAGCGCTGGATCGGGCGCTACAAAGTGCGTCCGCTCCGCTCGATAACGGAGTTGGATGACTACGTGTGTTTCGTCGCGCGGCAGTTGCCACGGGTAACGGCGCCAGTCCTGCTGCTTCACTCGCAAGCTGACGAATTGGTTCCAGTTGCGGATACGGACTACATCTATGAGCATGTGGCCTCGCAGCAAAAGCAGAAGATCATCCTCGAACGCAGCGATCACGTGATTACCGAGGGCGTCGAAAAGGACGCGGTGTTCGCACACGTGGCCGCATTCATCGCGGCGCTTGAACTGCCCGGGACGCAAATGTGAGTCGCGATCTGAAATTGCTAGCCGGCGTGTTCTTTCTGTGGGCGCTCGGCGAGGGGCTGTTCTTCGTCTTCATGCCCCTGTATGCCGAGCAGTTGGGGGGCAGCGCCGTCCAGATCGGCCTGCTGCTGGCATTGAACCCGATCGGCCAGGTGCTGACGATGATCCCCGCCGGCATCGCCGTCGATCGCTGGGGCGCGCGGCCGGTGCTGCTGAGCGGCTGGGGGTTGGGGGTCGTATCTGCGGCTGTGATGGCGAGCGCCTCGAACCTGACCACGCTCGGGACCGGATTCCTGCTTTACGGACTGTCGGGCTGGGTGATACCCGCCATTACGGGCTATGTCGCCGCCGGTCGCGGCGCGCTGCCCCCCGAGCGCGCGCTAGCGCGCGTGTTTGCGGCCTTCCCGGCCGGCCTGATCGTTTCCCAGATCGTCGGCGGGCAGATCGCCGAGCGCTTCGGCTTGCAAGTTAACTTCGTCCTGGCAACAACCATCTTCACCCTCTCGACCATTGTGCTGGTTTTCGTCCGGGCGCAACCGGTCGCCAGTGCGCACGAACGCCACGGCTACAGCCTGGTGTTGCGCAACCGCATATTCCTGCGCTACATGGGCGTGGTATTTGTTGCGATGGTGGGTATGTCCATCGGATACTCGTTTGCCCCTAATTTCCTGCAGTTGCGCTGGGACGTACCCGTGGGCGCGATCGGCGTACTGGCTGCGGTCGCGGCCCTCGGCGATGTCGTGCTGCGCCTGGCCCTCGGGCAGGGTCCGCCCCGGCGCGCGTTTATCGCGGTGCAATTGGCGAGTATGTTGTACTTGTTTATCATCCTGCGAACCGGCGTCATGGGGTGGCTCGTAGTCGCTTTCTCTCTACGCGGCGGCGCGGTTATCGGCTTGCAGTTCGTGGACGCCGTCGCAACGCGCATCGTGCGCGAGTCTCAACAGGGGCTGGCGTTCGGCATCAGCGCGACGGTGGCCAGCAGCGCCGGCATCCTTGCACCGGTGCTTGCCGGGTGGTTGTACGCTGCGCAGCCGGCCGCGCCGTTCGTGGCCGGGCTACTGCTCACGCCGGTCGCGATCGTGCTCACAGTCTTATACGCGCCACGGGCGCACCGGTCGAACGCACCGCAAACCGTGGTCGAATCGGCGTAAGGAGGACGGCAACCGATGGACGGTCTCGAACAGTTCGGCATCCAGATCATTCAGGGCCTGCAACTACTTAGCCCCGCGCTGGACGGGCTGATGGGGTTCTTTACGTTCCTCGGAACGATCCAGTTCTATCTCATTCTGATCCCGTTTTTGTACTGGAACGTCGATACACGCCTGGGGCTGCGCGTGCTGTTCCTGCTTGTCGGCTCTGGCGTGGGCACAGATTACCTGAAACAACTCATGCACCTGCCACGACCCTACTGGGTGGGCGGCGTGCGGCGGCTTTCGACCGAGCTTTCCTACGGCATCCCTTCAGGCCATGCCAGTGGGTCGCTTGCCATCGGGGCGCTGCTCGCGGCGCGGTTCCGGCAGCGCTGGCTCTGGGGCGGGCTGGCCGCTCTCATCTTTTTTATCGGACTCTCTCGGATGTACCTGGGCGTGCATTTTCCGCACGACGTGGTTGCCGGCTGGGCGCTGGGATTGGCGAGCGCATATTTGTTCGTGAAGGCCGAAATGTGGGTTGCGCCGTGGCTGCGTGCGCGTTCTGAGTGGGCGCAGCTTGCGCTTGCATTCGGCGCGTCCGTCGTGATCATTCTCGGGGCTTTGCTCGTGCAGGCGCTCATTTCGGGTTCGCCCGACCCGGCGGGATGGGCTGCCTTCTCCCGCCAGGCGCGTAGTATCAGCCCATATTTCACCGGCGCAGGGACGCTGCTCGGTGGGAGCGCCGGCTACGTGCACATGCGGCGGCGCGCGCCGTTCCGGACGGATGGAGCGTGGGCGCGGCGGCTGGCGCGGTTCGCGCTCGGCGCGGTCGGCACGTTCCTGGTGTTGGAAGCGCTCGATGGACTCTTTGCGCTGCTAGCGGAAGACGAAACCCTTCTTGGATATTTGCTGCGTTACGTCCGGTACGCGGCGACGGCGTACTATGCCACCTTCGGCGCGCCGGCGCTGTTCCTGCGCCTCAAGCTGGCGCAGCCGGAAATCGCGAACGGCCACACCGCTTGACAGAGCTGCAAACCATGTCATCGTTGAAATCGCATCGCAGAAGCATTTGTGACCTACGGTGTGGGGGTGTCTTTGGCCGCGATGCGCGACGTGGCCCAAAGAACTCGGCCAGCCCGCGCGTGTGCAGGTGAAGAGCTTCGTTCGCCCCTTCCCGTTAATATTCGCACTATCCCACAGCGCATTCCCAAGCTGAGCAGATGTCTCTGTATAATACGTAGGTTCCGGCTTGTTTGCGCCGGCGCTGCTCCTCACTAGAGCAGATGGAACCTGATTGGGAGGACGTTCAAATGACATTCGACATTCGCACAACTACGCCGACGTTCGTATCGGAAGGCCAACTCGCCGATGCACTCGGCGCAGCCATGCGCCGGGTGTACCTGTGGATGGCGATCGGTCTGCTGGTCACGACTGTTGTCGCGGCAGTCGTTGCCAATACCGGTCTCGTGCTGCTCATCGCCGCGAACCCGATTGTATTCATAGGGCTGATCGTGGGGGAACTGGCGATGGTGATTGCGGTCTCCGCGGCGATCAACCGCGTCTCGCCAGCGACAGCGTTATTGCTGTTTTTCGCCTATTCGGCGCTGAACGGGGCGACGCTGGCGGTGATCTTCCTCGTGTACACGCTCGGCAGCATCGCGCTGACGTTCTTTGCATCCGCCGCCCTCTTCGGCGCGATGAGCATCATTGGCTACACGACGAAGATGGACCTGAGCCGCTTCGGCGCGTTCCTATTGATGGGGCTGATCGGGATCATTATCGCGTCTGTGGTGAACATGTTCCTCGCCAGCACAGCGCTGGAATGGATTATCACTTTCGTGGGTATCTTCGTGTTCCTGGGCTTGGCGGTCTACCACACGCAGCGTATTCGGGTGAACACCCTGGCCGCATTGCAGGCCGGGGACGATCAGGCTGCCGCGCGGGTGGGCATCATCGGCGCGTTGAGTCTGTACCTCGATTTCATCAACCTGTTCCTGATGTTGTTGCGGCTGATGGGGCGGCGGAGGTGACCTCACCCCGCCCTCACCCCTGGCCCCTCTCCCGCCTCGCGGGAGAGGGGAACTTTACGACGGCAACGCCCGGCGCAAATCCGGGCGATTTTGATTCGTGGGCGCGCCGGGCTGCGATAGCTTTACTTGCGCTTCTTTTTCTTCTTGCGCTGCTTCTTGCGTTGCGCCTTGGCCTGCTTCCGCTTGGCCTTTTTTTTACGCGCTGCGGCGCGGCCCGGTTTGTTCTTTTTAGGCAACGTTCCGATGCCGAAATCGGCCAGCGACAGGCCGTAGCGCGGCTCCGCCGAGCGCTCCTTCCTCAAACCAAATTCAATTTGCACGTCTTCCCAATCGCCGGCGATTGTTTCATCCACGGCCTCGGCCGCGAAAGCGCGCTCCATCAAATCGAGCGCGCCCACAGCCCGCAGGTCGAGCAGGCTGGCCAGCAGAAAACCGTTTTTCGCCCGATCGTTGTCCGCAAACTTTGCGAACTGTTCGATCAGCACGTCGATACAGCGCTTGTATGCCCCGGGGTGACGCTGCGCGATTTCCACCAGGCTTTCACACGCAAGGCCAACCGAATGCAAGCCTGCGCTGTCGTCCGCGAGATAGCTTGCTAGCGCCGGAATCGCCGCCGGGCCGATCATGCCATAGACGCGCATCAAGTCTTCGTTGACAAGGTCGAGATCGACTTCATCCCACAAGCGCATGAGCGGCTTGACCGCTTCTTCAGCCTGCAACTGCCCGAGCGCGCGGAGAGCGTGAATAGGCGCCCAAACAGCAGGGTTTTCATCCTCGGCCCAATAGAGTTCCATGTCGGTGGCCAGGCGGATCAGGTCCGGCACATGCTCCGAACCGAGGCCAAATTCCCGGACGTAGTCCGCCCAGTCGGTCCAACTGGCAGCTCCGTATTCGAGCAAGCGGTCCAGCGGCGCGGGATAGCCGCGTCCGTCAGCGGCAGTGGGTGTGTTCACGTTTGGGCGGCCTCAGGTGACTGAGTCGAGGATTTGACGTAACACGGCGTCAAGGTTGGCCTCTATTTCATCGTTGTTGAAACGCACCACTCTCAGTCCGCGTTCGCGCAGATACCTCGTGCGCGCGGCGTCGTGCGCTATCTGAGTGGGGCGTGCGTGGACGCTTCCGTCCACTTCAACGGCGAGCGGATGTTCGGCGCAATAGAAATCCAGCACGAAGCGACCGAATGGATGCTGCCGCCGGAATTTCAGCCCGGCCAGCTGGCGGCCGCGCAGCGCCCGCCATAGTATTTCTTCGGCGCGCGTCTGCTCACGCCGCAACTCGCGGGCGCGTTCGGTGAGGGTGGGGGTGCGTTTCAACCCACACCCCCAGCCCCTCTCCCGCCAAGCGGGAGAGGGGAGTCCGGACTCCCCTTCTCCCACGTAGTGGGAGAGGGGGTTGGGGGGTGAGGGCCTTCCTCTCACAACTCCCCCCGAAACGCCCGATCCAACACGCTCGGCAACAGCGCCTCCAACTCCACCTGCGTCTCATTCTGCAACCGTCGCAACTCGTCC
>JBHHUI010000114.1:0-7540 GCA_046753805.1 Anaerolineales bacterium | reverse complement strand
TTTCTTGACGCCGCTGGGTTGCCCGGCTAGCCTGAAGCCACTGTTGGAAAGGAGCGACACAGTGGCAGCAGCGAACAACACGGGCGGCTGGGCGACATACCTGCGGGTCAGCGACGAAGACAAACAGACCCCGGAACGCTCGTTCGCCATGCAGCGCCGGCGCATCCAGGAGCACCTGCTCGCCCCGTCCGAGCTGGCCTTCGCGCGCGAGTACTGCGACATGCTCACCGGCACGAGCCCCAACCGCGCCGACTACCAGCAGATGCTCGCCGACGCGCGGGCGGGGCTGTTCTCGCACCTGGGCCTGTACCGCGCCGACCGCTTCGGCCGCGACGCCGTGGAAGGCCTGCAGGCGGCCACGAACCTGATCGGCCCAGGGGTCAAGATCCGCGTGGCGAACATGCCGAGCCTGCAACCCGAGACGCCGGACGGCTTCTTCATGTTCCTGATGCAGATGGGCCTGGCGCAGCGCGAAGTGGACGTGCTGCGCGAGCGCACCCACGACGGCATGAAGGCCAAGCTGCTGGCGGGGGGCTGGGCGCACAAGGCGCCGGAGGGCTACCTCAACAAGGAGCGGCTGGTCAAGAGCAACAAGTACGAGCGCTGGGTGGAGATCGACCCCGCCCAGAGTCAGGCGCACCGCAAGGCATGGGAGCTGCTGCTGACGGACCGCTACACGCTGGTCCAGATCTGCGAGGAGCTGCACAAGCTCGGGTTCACGCGCGCCACGGGCCGGCCGTGGGCGTGGACAGATTCAAAAACGGGCAAGCGGCGCACGGCCGACACGCGGCTGCACAAGATCTTCCACAACCCCTTCTACGCGGGCTGGGTGACGTCCGAACGCTTCGGCATCCGCAAAGGCCAGGTCAAGGGCAACTGGGAGCCGACTGTCTCGCCGGGCGATTTCGAACGCGGCATCGCGATCCTGCGTCAGCATGACCAGAACAAGGCGCGGCACAAGAAGCACTACTATCTCGTGCGCGACGCGCTGTGGGTGGAGATCGACAACCGGCGCTACAAGATGTACGGCTCGATCGCCACCGGCCGCAGTCAGACCTACGCCTACTACTACACGCAGGCCAGGCCGCGCGGCAAGAAGCACTACATCCAGTGCGACGTGGTTGACGGGCAGATGCCGGGTTGGCTGGCGGGGGTTTCGGTGGCGCGAGACGCGCTGCCGGCCATCCGGGCGCTGTACGAAGAGCAGGTGGCGGCCGTGACGCGCCCGAACCGTGGCCGACATTCGCAACCGGATCGCGCGGCTGCGCGACGAGGAGGCGCACCTGGGGCGGCTGCTGGTGACTGGCAAGCTAAGCGCTGAAGTCTACGACCAGTTGCGGCTGGAATGGCAGGAGAAGCTCGACCTGGCCGAAGCGGACCTGGCGAGCCTGGAACGCGAGGCGGTCGAGCACCTGGACGACCTGGACGCGGCGCTGGCGCTGCTGGGGGAGGCGGAGGCGCTGTATCCGCGCCTGGACATCGAGAAGCGCATCACGCTGCTGAAGATCCTGCTCAAGAAACTGGTGGTGGACGAGGCGGGTGCCATCGTGGACTTCGAGCTGCACGCACCGTCCGCGTACCTGCAGCTGCTAAAATGGAAATCAGAACCGTCAGATAGTATCCGCACCGGTTCGGGACACGTGCCTACTGGGGCACTCTATATAGGACGACCCGTTTGGGGTCGTTCTGCTTTTATCAGCGTGCAATACTTCGGCAACTGATTTCGATGCGCTTCCCAGTCAGGCGTACATCTTAACGGGCACATCAAACAGCGGCCAGCGCGCAGCCGACTGCGGAGTGGGCAGGACGCCCGGTGGGGCGGCATAGGCGGCGTTGGCGAATAACCACAACCGCAGGACCGCTTCATCCACCCCGAACGGCTGCAGGATCGTATGGATGGCGCGCAGCAGCATCTCGGCGTAGCGGGAGGTATCCACTTGCGAGGGATGCAGCCGCGCGGACACGTCCCAGGCGTGTACGCCGGGCTGCCCACGAGTATATAGGAAACGGATGCGCTGCCCGGGCTGCACCGACTTCCCCACGGCCTCCATTTGCGCTCCGGCGCGGGCTGCCGGCGAGGGCACGCGATACTCGTCCAGTGTGCGGCTGATCGCCTGCGAGACCACCAGTTCTTCGAGCGGCACTTGCCCGGCGCGCAGGCGGTTGAGTTGCCGGTGGAGAAAGGCGACGATGGCCGGCAGCACAAGCGGTAAATTTGTGTTCTCTTGCACTGCAGCCAGGCGCTCGAGTACGGTTCGCTGTGTCTCCCCGATGAACGTCGGCGTATCGCGGCGGCGCAGGTCGATGCCGCGTATTTTCAAGTCGCCTCCATAAAATACACCGAAATAGCGGTTGGGCGTCGGCACGCGTGCGTCCACCCGCGAGGGTAAAAAGGCGATCCACCGATATATCCCTTCGAGCGTGATGGGCAAGCGCGTGCGGCGGTTGATCTCCATCAGCAGCGCGTTGAAATCCCCGACCTTTTTCGCGCCGGGCTTCTTCACCCACAGGCCGTCGATATACATGTGGATCACGGTAAAGCCAAAGTCTTCGGCGGCTTCCTTCGCGCGGAGCAGCAGCTCGCGGCTGTAGGCGGTTACGGCCTCATGGCCCTCAATGCGGCCAAAGCGGGCGCGCTTATAACCCATGTAACCAAAACACACTACCAGCAGCCACTTCAGTGCAATGTCGCGCGCTTTCAATGTCGGCCGTCGGCAATCGCGCGGGGCAAGCTCAGCCAGTCGCAATTTAAGCGCCAGGCGTTTCTCCAGCAGGTCGCGCAGAGTCTCCGGCACCAGGCCCTCGTGGGATTGGTCAACGGGAATCCCGATTTCGGGGACGATCGCACAGTCCGGCGTTTCTACCTGCACTGTCTCGGGTGAGATGTTGAACAGCGTCATGATGGAGGGATACATCGAGCTGAAATCGATCTCGGCGACGTCGGTGTGAAGCCCGATCAGCGGTTGGTAGACGAGACCGCCGCGGTCGGAGCGGATCAGGCCCGCCGCCGTCTTGAAGTACTCGGCCTGCGTTTTGGTATACGGGATCATTACTCCACGGCGCAGCGCGACGATCATCTGCATCGCCGAGATAGAGGCCCCCGGCGACTTGCGGGCGGTCTCTTGCGCGGGCAGGGCTGAGACGCGCGCTTGTTCGATTGCACCCTCGATGTGCTCGGCTCCAATCATGGCGTTTAGCCGGTCGATGTGCAGCCGCCCCAGCAGGTGCGTCTGTTGGAAGCGGTGGATCACATGCCCGTAGACAAAATAACTGTTCTCCTTGCGCTGCAGCGCCGGCCGCGACGTGTCGCGGGTGGGGGTGTAATTCAGGCCGCCTTCCTCCGCGCAATGCGCCAGATGAGGGAAGAGCCAGCTATCGCCCCAGTTGGTGATCACAACGTCCGGGTCGAAGCGTTGCAGCATGGCCCGCACGCTGATGACGAGCGTCTTCCGACATTGCAGTGGGATATCGTACGTCTCGCGGCCGCAGCTGAGTTTTAGTTTGGACGGCGGGGCGTGGTGCGGATCGGCGTCGGGCTGCAGGGTGAGGATGCGGAGCGGGGGCGGGGTGGGGTCCAGCTCCCAGCGCGACTCGATCGGTTCGAGCGCCACCAGTCGATTGTCCTCCGTAATCTGCGCCCGGCAGAGCGTGAAAGGGAACACGTCGTAATGGACGGCGAAGCGCAGCGAGAAGGGCAGGTCGGCGTCGTAGTAGTCGAGGTCGGGGAAGCTGCGGCGGGCGGCTGTAAAAACGCGCGGCAGCAACACGGGGTTGCGCACCCGGGCTGCGAGCACGTCCAGCGTCCCGGCGAACAAATCCGTGCGCGTGACGCGCTGCAGTTCCACAGGGATAGGATGCCGGGCGAGCAGTTTCCAGAGCAGGCGCAGGCGTTCGGGCGGCCCGGCTGCGAAAAAACAGATCGGAAAGTCCTGCCACAGGCGGCGGCGACTCCCGTCCTCACCAATAAACCAGACCACTGCGCCGTCGTTCGGATCGGGATAGACATCCAGTATCCATCCGTCCAGTTCTGTCATTCGAGTTTGCGGGTCAGGGTGAGCAGGTCTTTTTTCAACTTCAGCAGCATGGTGAGCAGCACGACTTCGAAAGGCAGTGCGTGGTTTGCCTGGCTCATGGCTGCGATGTAGTGTCGCGCGTCGGCGAACAGTTCATCGAGCACGCGCTGGTCTTCGCGGCGCAGCGCGCGGCGGAAGTTGGAGAAGTTTTTCTGCTCTTCGAGGACGAGCTGCGTTGCGGTTCGGAGGGTGCGGCCCATAGGTTTTTTTATAACAGCCGATACGGTACGGCCGGCGGCTGCGGAAGTTCGGCATAACTTTGTGCATCGGCGGCTTCCAGCAGCGCCGCGTGCAGCGGATGCAACCCTTCAGTGGGCGATCGCACAGGCGTCACGCTCACCACGACCGGGGCGTACAGGCGTAGCCGCTGCAGATGTTTGATGCAAATCCTGAGCAGACGCAAGCTTTCGGCCTCTTCCACGGCTTCGTCGAAAAAGGTCGCCAGCAGATCGAGCACCAGCACGGGATGCGCGCTTGCCGGCGTCTGCCCCAGCAGCGTGACCATCTGATGGCACATGAAGGCGCGCGCGACCCGGATACGCGCCAGCGCTTCGTCCAGGTGGATCGTACGGCGGCGTATCAGACGCGTGACGACGTAAGCGTCGAAGCGGTTCCCACCGTCCAAGACGGTGACCTTGCCATGCACGGCTAGGGCGGCGATGAGTTTGAGCATCTTCTCCGTCATGGCGCGTTCGCCGGTGACGAGTCTGAGTTGATGCGGTTGGGGGCTGAGGAGGGATGCCATGTCCCCACACTACAGCAGATCAACGGAATTGAACAGATGTTCTAGGGTTTGTATAGGGTAGGTTTTGGATAGGGGTGGGGGAAGGGGTCAGAGAACTTAATAGTCCCAGTCGGAGAATTCCCAGTAGCGCAGGCGGCGGCGTAGCTCGACTTTGCTGTGGATGTCGAACTTGGCGCGGATATTACCCAGATGCCACTTCACAGTGCCGACGGTGATGGAGAGGCGCTGCGAGATTTCGCGATTGGAGTAACCCAAGCAGGTCAGAGCGGCAATCTCGCGCTCACGCTCAGTGAGGGTCTCCCAGTGCTGCTGGTTTTTTGCGTCGGTCTCGGCTGCGTGAGCGGCGTCGGTGATCAGGTCGGCCACGACCTCGCCGGGTAACCGTCGACGGCGGGCGGCAAGTTGTTCGAGGGGCGTCAGAAACTCTGCACCGATCTCGAACGTGATCGTGTTGGGTCGTGTTCTTGGGAGGAGGCGGCGCAGGTGTTTGAGGAGGGACATGAATAGGTCTATGGCCCCTTAGGACATCTTTTTCTAGGATAACAGAACTTATGTTCTATGACAAGTGCGCCGAGAAGCGCTATCTGCTGGCGAAGATGTTCTGTATTGCAAATAAGCCACACCTTCGTTATCGAAAATATCGTGTGGTTAGTATGGGGAGTGAATTCCTATGTTCGTTGACCGGCGAGCCGAGAGCGCCTTTCTCGATGCGCTCTTGACGCGCACGCCCCCCACGGCCGCGCAACTGGTGCTCCTGCACGGTCGGCGGCGCTGGAGTATGGGGCCGAGCACGTAACCTTCGACCAGATGGGAATTGAGTAGGGTGGGCGCCTGACCACTGGGACATCTCATCATCTCCGTCCAGATGCAGTTTATATTTCTAAACGGGTCTTTGCCGTCCATCGGCGGGAGACGCTGGCAGCGTTTGTCGGGGCGGCCCCGGACGACGAAATAATTTCATGAAATACGCTCCCCATAAACACCACCGTCGTTCCATCCGGTTGGCAGGATTCGATTACGCCCAGCCGGGCGCGTATTTCGTCACGGTGGTTGTGCAACACCGCGAATCCCGATTTGGCGCAATCGTGGGCGGCGCAATGATTTTGAATGACGCCGGCAAAATGGTGCACGCCGAATGGCAACGATTGCCCGCGCGGTTTGCGACAATGGAATTGGAGCGCCTCGTACGGCTCATCGACGATGAAACCTGGATGGGGCTGGATATCGATGTGAAGGGCGAAATCTACGAAGGCCTGCTGGAGAAGAACGCCCAGGACACGAAATCCGGCGCCGGACAATACTTCACGCCGCGCGTGCTCATTCAGGCTATCGTGGATGTCATGCAACCCGCCTGCACGGCATCGGCGGTGTGGGCGGGGTTCATCCCCGCTCGGAAAGCCCGATCCGCGTTGACGATTCGCTAGCCGCCGACCCGGGCGACCGTTTCGAGATGGTGCTCACCAATCCGCCCTTTGGCAAGTACTGTCACTTTCATCACCGACAGCGGGGAAGTTGATGAAGCGTGAGTGCACCTGACGGAATAGTATTTGCCGACGCCGGCATGGGTCTGGGCCGGGTTGAGCGCACGCTTGTGCCCGGCTCCAATTACAGCGCTGTACACCTCTCCATCCCGGAGAGGTTTTCTTTTTGCTCCTTGACATTCTAGCGACTAGAAGGTGTATTCTGCGGGTTGTCGACGGAGAGACGGCCTTGCGAATCCGGGCATTGGTCCGCGAACGGGGCCTGACCTCTCCGTCAGATGCTGTGGACGGGACAGTGTGTCTGCCGTCCCGTCCGCGAACATACGTTGACGTAGCGTTCTCGACGGAGAACGACAAAGGATATCGATATGTCTGAGCAACCTCTCCTGGAATTTGACATTAGCGGCATGACGTGCGAATCGTGCGCCGAGCACGTGGAGCACGCGCTGGCCGGCGTGGCGGGCGTGCAAGAGGCCTCCGTCCCCGGCGGTTGGGAGTCCGGCAAGGCCTCTGTCGTGGCGGAGAGAGAAGTGGCCGTCGAGGCCTTGTCTGCGGCCGTGCAGGCGGCCGGCTACAGCGCCACGCTGAAAACGCGCAAGCTGGCCGGCGCGCCGGCTTCGCCCAACGGCGACGGCGGTCACGATTTCGATCTGATGGTTATCGGCGGCGGCTCGGCCGGTTTCGGCGCGGCCATCAAAGGCGTCGAACTCGGTTACAAAGTCGCCCTGGTGGAAGGCGGCGCCATCGGCGGCACCTGCGTCAACGTGGGCTGCGTGCCCTCCAAGACGCTCATCCGCGCGCTGGAGACGCACCACCTCGCCGGAACGCAGCGCTTCAACGGCGTGCATACGGCGGCGGGTCATCTCAACTGGCCGCAGGTGATCGATCACAAGGCCGAACTCGTCGGGCAGCTGCAGCAGGCCAAATACTGGGACGTGCTGAGCGCCTATCCCGATGTGACGTACATCGCCGGCTACGCGCGCCTGACGGAAGACGGCGCGGTCGAGATTGACGATCAGATCTACAGACCCGACAAGATCGTCATCACCACCGGCGCCAGCCCGTGGGCGCCGCCCATCCCGGGCCTGGCGGAAGCCGGCTACCTCGACAGCACGGCGGCGCTCGAACTGCGCGAGCTGCCGCAGTCGATGATCGTGCTCGGCGCGAACGCCGTCGGGCTGGAGATCGCACAGACGTACGCCCGCGCCGGAACCTACGTGACCGTGCTCGAACTGCTGCCG
>JBHHUI010000113.1:0-7544 GCA_046753805.1 Anaerolineales bacterium | reverse complement strand
TGCGGGTCGCGGCGGCGGTTTTCCACCGCCGCTGCGACGCCGGCCGCGCCGTTGCCGATGATGAGGTAGCGCCGGCGGCTCATGTTGGCGTGTCCTCGCCTTCGACTTCGGAGTACTGACCGACGACTTCGAAATACAACTGCTCGTTCAGGTCGCGCAGACGCTCGTCGGCGGGCAGCCGGTACAGCGCCTGGGTCGGGCATTCGCGCACGCAGGCGCTCTGTTTGTACCCCGCACACAGGTCGCACTTGTCGGCGCGGAAATGAGGGCGGGGTTCCTGGGGGCGTGTATCCCAGCGCAGCGTACCGCGCGGGCAAACGGCAATGCACAACCCGCAGCGAATGCAGCGCTCGTCGTCCACCGTCAACCCCCGGTGGGCATAATCTCGAACCTGAATTCCGACCGGGCAGTTGAACCCGCAAATGCCACACTGCACGCAACGTATAGCGTCAGCGGTCACGCGCCCTTTTGAGGAGGTCTCATCCTCCTTGCCATCCCGGAAACCTGCCAGCCCCAGCACGCGATTAAAAAAGCCGCGCCGCGCTGCGTGCTCGCGCGGGAGCAGCTTGACCACCCCAAAGGGGCAGGCCTCCACGCACTTGTTACAACCTTTGCAAGCGTCGGCGACAAAAGTGCGCCCCTCCCGCAGTTGCATCCCCCCCAGGCGACAAGCCTGCACACACGGCGCGTCCGGGCAGTTGCGGCAGACGTTTGGCAATTGGAACGGCCCGAAACGCGGACCTTCCAGACTCATGCGCGCGCGGCCATGCCGTTTCTGGCAGGCCGTCGTGCAGCCCTCACACGTGAGGCACTTAGTCAGGTCTCGAATCAGGATCTCGCGCATGCGGTTTCAGTAGGGGACAGGTGACTGTCACCTTACTCTTCCTCCCGACCGGTCGGGTGACACTGAGCGCAGTTGGGGAGTTCGAACGGGTCAATGCCTTCCTCGCGATGTTTGCGCTCGATCCTGGCCGGCTCGTGCTCGTGGCAGCCGTAACACGTGTACTCGGTGTAGGTAGTCGTGTGGCAAGTCATGCACTCAATATCGCCTTGTTCGCCATGCGCCAAGGGGAAGGTATGCTCGGTAAGCCGCGCGGGCGTCCAGGCCTCGGCCGTGTGGCAGGCAGCGCAGTCGGCGCCAAAGAGACCCCGATGTATCTCCGGCTCGGCGTGGCAGCCCTCACACTCCGTCGGGGTACCGGCGAAGACCTGATTGCTATGGCAGGCCACACATTCGACAACCCCGTGTTGCCCCTCCAGCGGCCACGCGCGGCTGTGATCGAAGTTGGCCATCTGGCCGGTTCCGTCGTGGCAGTCCAGACACGCCCCGCCAAACTGAGCCGTGTGCTCGACGACGAAGGCTGGCTCCGCTTGGGCGTGGCAATCGCTGCAGGAAGATTCCTGCACGGAAACATCCGTCGCCGATTGGTGGCAGGCTGCACACGTCAACGGTTGGCCGGCATAGTCGCTTGCGTGGCGGACGAGGCTGAAGCCGGTCCGCTCGTGATCGAAATTCGCCAGCGCCGTTGCCGTCATGTCGAAATCGCGCCCCCGATGGTCAAGATGACAGGCGGCGCAAGCAGTCGGCCGCCCTTTTGATCGTGCCGTGCAACCCGCTCCCGCCCTGCCGTTGGGCGGCGACGTCGGTGTGACAATTCTCACAACGCGCGGCTTCGACTCCGCGCCAGGGAGTGTGGCACTGGACGCAATCCAGCTCGAAATCGGCGTGCGCGCGAAACCCTTGCAATGGCGCCTGCAGGCCGGTTTGGGCCGACAGCTCACCGGGGCTGAAGGCAACGCCGCCGGAAAAGTAAACTGCGGCTCCCAGCAGAACGAAGAGTAGCAACGTGGCGGAACAACCGATGGGGGAGAAGAAGGGATGCTGGCGCATCACTGGAACAACCCGGCGCGGAAATACAGAGTTGCGGCGACGTGGATGGCGACGGAGCTAAACAGCGTCAGCCCCAGCGGCACATGAAAAATGTGCCAGAGGCCGACAACGCGCCGGGCGGTGTGCAGCATGTCGATCTGTCGGTCCAACTCGCGTTTACGCGCCAGAGCCTTTTCCAATTCCGACAGCTTCTCCCGTTCGGTTTTTTCCAGGCGGCGAACCTCGGCCTGCAGGCGGCGTCGGAACCGCCACTGATAGAATCCCCGGCCAAGGAGCGTGAGGAAGTCAGAGCGAGTGGATTTCGCCTCCCGCTGGCCGAACGCCGCGACCAGGTTCTGGACGCGAGCGGACTTTGTACGGGCGAATTGCTGCAGGAAGCTGCGTAGACGTTCCGACTCCGCCGCCAGGGTCTCGCGCGAAGTCTCGGCGCCGGCTAGAGTGTGTGGAATTGCCGTGTACAGATAGCGACCGATAAAACCACTCCCGACAACCAGCACCGTCAAGGCCATGGATACACCCGCCAGCCCACGGAAGGCGAGGCCGGTGTGCATGAGCACCAGGAACGGTCCGACAATGCCCATAAATATGTGGGCTGATAGCCACCAGCGTAGCGGGCCGGCCCAGTTGAGGAAACTCAACCGCTTCCGCGCGCTATAAAGCGTCTCAGTGGCAAGCATGAGAGTTGTGCCCAGAATCCCCAACAGGTGCCCAAAGGGATGGCTGCCGCTTGGCTCGGCGAGAATCTCAAAGGCGACATAAATGGCGCTCAGCACCACGCAGGCAAAGAGGCTGAAGTCCAGTTCGTGCGATCCTGGGCGGCGAGCAGTCACGGCCACAGAAGATGCGGCTGGTGCGACCCTACTGGGCCGGGAGGCGCGCGCCATCTGTTTGCGACTGCCCAGATTAGGCTGAGTGTCCAATTGCCCGACGGGCGTTTTTTTCATGGCAGCATTGCTCGCGGCGGCCTGGTTTGCCGCCGTGACCGCAGGTGTCCGACATTCATTCGACAACCTCAAATCTAAGACAATGTACAGACCGCCGTGTTAACGGTTGAACAGTCCTTTGCTAAGGTCTGGTTAAGAGTTGACGCAATCTGGGGGAAGATTGTTCTATAATGCATCTGGGAGACACGCATGACGCGAATCTTGGTTGTCGACGATGAGAAACTGATAACCGACTCTCTGGCTTACAGTCTGCAGCGCGAGGGATTTGAAGTCAGCGTCGCCCATGACGGCCAATCTGCCTTGCGGTCTGCGCAGCAGCACGCCCCCGATCTGCTCGTGCTCGACTTAAGGCTGCCGGACATGGACGGATTCGACGTTTGCCGCCAGCTGCGTGCGAATAGCAAGGTGCCGGTCATCATGTTGACGGCGCGCGGCGAGGAAGCCGATCGCGTGATGGGTCTGGAGATCGGCGCCGACGACTACCTCACAAAACCTTTCAGTTTCCGCGAACTGCTCGCTCGCATTCGGGCTACGTTGCGCCGCGTGCGCCTCGACCGCGCGGTCACAGGCGAGTTGCCCATTACGGTCGGTAAGATCACATTGGAACCGGTTCCGCGCCGCGTGTTCAAAGACGGCCAGATTGTCGAACTGAGCGCGCGCGAATACGAATTGCTGCAAACACTGATGCGGCAGGCCGGACGCGCCCTCAGTCGCGACGCACTCATCGACGCCGTTTGGGGTGTGGATTGGGTCGGCGACCTGCGCACGCTGGACGTGCACATCCGCTGGCTACGCCTCAAGCTCGAAGACGACCCCGCCGACCCCCGCTACATTCAGACCGTGCGCGGTTATGGCTACCGGTTTGCCGGCCCGGAAGAGTTCGAGGCGGCCGAAGGGTGAATTTCACTCGCACGCTGCGGGGACGCCTGCTGCTCTCGCATCTGGCCGTCTCGCTCATTGGCGCCGGTCTCATCGCGCTCTTCGCGGGGAGTACGCTGGTGCGCGCGCGCCTGAATGAAGCCGAGCACGAACTGGAGGATGTGGCCTTCCTGCTCAGCAACGCCCTCGAAGAGCCGGTGGAGCAGTACGCAAAGGGCAAACGCAGCGCGGCCGAAGTGCGCGCCGCCATTGCCCACGTTGCCTCGGGCGATGACATCCGCCTCACCGTTATCGGAATGGATGGCGCGATCCTTGCCGATACAGCCGAGGCGACTGTGCCGGTGCTGCTCGACGACCCGCTGCAAGCGCCGGAAGTCCGGGCTGCCTTCGACGAACTTGACGTCGAAGATATCCGCACGGATGAATTTGGGCGCGAAGCCATGTATTTCGCAACGCTCATCCGGCACGACGATGACATCTACGGCGTGTTACGCGTCTCGCGCGTGATGGCGCCGATCCGCGAAGCGATTGCCTTTCAGTTGTCAGTGCTGATGGGCGTGCTGGCGCTCACGGGCCTGGGAGTGGGCGGGATCGGTTGGGCGCTGGCGGAAAGCGTCGCCCGCCCGATCTCTCGGATCACCCAGGCAGTCGCCCGGATTGCTCAGGGCCGCCTGGACGAGCGCGTTCCGGTGCAGGGGCCGCAAGAGGTCTCTCTCTTGGCGAATGCCTTCAACGACATGACGAGGCGCCTGGAGGCGCATATTGCAGATCAGCAGGCCTTCGTGGCCAATGCCTCGCACGAGCTACGCACTCCCCTGACCACGATCAAGTTACGGGCTGAATCTCTGCGCCAGGGGGCGCTTGAAGACTCGCAATATGCGCGACAGGCTATCATGGAAATCGACGAGGAAATCGACCGCCTGACGCGCATCGTGAACGATCTGCTCGACCTCTCACGCATAGATGCTACGAACGAAAAGCAGTACTATGAACCGGTCGATTTATGCCAGCTCGCTGTCGATACCTACGAGTCTTTTTCCGTGCGAGCCGAGCGCAGAGGGGTTCAGTTGCACTGCGAGACGCAGGACAACTGCCCGCGCGTACTCGGCAAGGAGTCACACTTGCGACAGGCGTTGGACAATCTGGTAGACAATGCCATCAAGAATACACCCCCGGGAGGTCGGGTGTCGATTACCGTCGCGCGATGTGTGGCCGAGCTGGCTTGCGTGGAATTGAATGTTGCGGACACGGGGCGAGGAATTGCGGCTAAGCACTTGCCTCACGTGTACGAACGTTTTTACCGTGTGGACTCGACTGAACCGGGCAAGCGCCGGTCGGGCAGCGGACTGGGATTGGCGATTGTCCAGAGCATTGTACGCGCACACGGTGGGACGGTTACAGCCGAGAGCGAGATAGGGCAGGGGACGCGGTTTCGCATAACATTGCCGGTGAACGGGACCCGCTAATGCGCCTCAGGAACGTGTCTGAAAACTCCCATCCTGTGGGGACTGAAGCCCTTGCAGCAGAGTCGTTAGCCGGGCATCGACCTGCGCCGGCGCACATACCTGCCCGCGCAGGCGGGCATCCGGCGCATTTTGCGCCCCCGCGAACGATTTCAATCGCGTGCCAACCTCACTAGGAGTGCTGTGCTTGCTGTTGGGGCAGCGGCTGCCCGCCGATGCCTAACAGTGGGTAAACTCCCAACGGGGCATCTTTTCCTCTCGCGTCCACGTGCCGGTATGTCCCCAGGTGGAGTGGCTTGCCGTGCGCCAGCAGGGCGGCCTCGGACAAGAGAACCTCATTGTTGCCGGCCGCGCTTTCCAGCCGCTTGGCGGTGTTGACTGTGTCTCCGATCACGTCGTAGTACTTCACCGTCTTACTGCCCATCACCCCCTCCACCACGGGGCCATAGTGGATGCCAACCCCGGCCGCAAGTCCGTAGACGGCCAGCGCTGGCCCGACTCTTTCGCGTAGCTCAAGCGCGGCTGCAACGGCGGCGGCGGCGGTGGGTAGCACGGCCATGACTTCGTCGGCCGTGAGTTTGACGCGGATGGCCTCATGGGCGCGCACAATCTGTTCAGCCAGGCTGTAGTAGTCGTTAAGCATGTCTACAACCGCCTCCGGGCCGCGCGCTTCACTCCAGTGCGTGAAACCACGAATGTCCATGAAGAGCATCGCTCGGTGGCGGCGAGTCAGCGCCAGCACCCCCGGGTCGGCGACTGCACGGCCAAGGAGGTGGCGACCCAACAGCCATTCCGAATACGTTCTCAGTTGGGCGGCCGTCTGGCGCAGCAGCGCGAGATAAGTCTGCGCCAACAGGTTCGACAGGCCGATCGCCAGCCCCAGAAGCAAGATGGTGAGGACGATGAAAACGTGCGAACTATCGGAGAGGAAACCACTCGCTGTGGCAAATTCCGCGTGAGCGCTGCCCTCGAAAATCCAGTACATCGCCAGCAGGATTCCCGTGCGCACGACGTTTTCCAACAAGAGCGTCAGATCACCGAGCGTTCTCGGCAACCGCGGGCGCGCGGCCTGCAGCGCGCCCATCGCCAGCGCGAACCCCCAATACGCCCAGTGGTGCGGCGCTGTGAAGAAGCGCGCGCCTTCCAGCAGCGATTCGATGAGCGTGTACAGGGCCGGGCCGATCAGGTTGCCCCAGAAACGGCGTGGACGAGCGTCGGTCTGCCAGCGAGCGAGCCAATAAGCCTGCACACTGCTCGCCGCCAGGATGACGTATAAGTCCGGCGCGCGCAGGTAATCTGCGGCGCCCTCTCTCAACAGCTCCAGGAAGACGTTGGCAATGGGAAAGTGGGCCGAATTGCTAAAGAATTCAAGCCCGATGTGACCCCAAAAAGTGCCGGTGATACGGAGTTCGAGGTCGGCGTCGCGCTGTTCTCGAGCACCGCCGAGCGCGAATTTGCGTGCTCGCTGCAAGGCAGTCCGAAGCTTGCTGATCATCTTCCTCGTTGGCGTCGACAACACGTACACGCAGATGTTTTTGGAGACTTTCTCTGCGTCCTCACCTCTCCGCCGCTCGCTGCTGTTCGCACCCCTCCCCCGACTCAGGAAAGGGGTTGGGGTGCGGGCCAGCGTGGATAACACGTATTGCGTGCATCCCGATAATGTGCGGAGCAGGCTCTTGCACGTCGATAGTATCGTCGCTGCCTGTATTTGGCGCAAGCTTCGTTCCAGAGTCACTGTCAGGGTTCGCTGCGAAAACGAACCGCAGGGCACGCGGAGAGCTTGCTTATCGAATGCGTTGCGTACCCTGCGGTCTCTACGCTGATGCGATCTTGATGCTGTCGCCGAAGACCTCCGAGGCATTAGTGAAGCGCGTGAGCGCCGATCTCGGAGGTCTTGTCGATCAGGAAAGACCTTCCAACAACAACTACGTGTTCATCCGGCGGCGCCTGCTAGTCGTCGTCTTCCTTCTTGTCGTCCTCATTGTGGTCGCCCCCGTGGTCGTCGTCGCCGTGGTCATCATCGCCGCCGAGGTCGTCGTCGCCGCCGTGGTCATCGCCGCCGCCGTGGTCATCGCCGCCGCCGTGGTCATCGCCGCCGCCGTGGTCATCGCCGCTGCCGTGGTCATCGCCGCCGCCGTGGTCATCGTCAAAACTGCTGGCCGTGGCGGAGTGGCACACTGAACATTGCTGCCCGCCGCCGTGACCCACACTGGGAGGTGTATGGCAGGCCACGCAATTGCCGTCGAAGGGATGCACAGCCAACTGGCCGGCGCTGCCGCCGCCTGAAGCGCTGCCGCTGCCGGGGGTGTCTGTCCCGTGGCAGGCGGCGCAGTTGCCGTCGAAGGGATGCCCCGCCGGGACGTTGCC
>JBHHUI010000112.1:0-7546 GCA_046753805.1 Anaerolineales bacterium | reverse complement strand
CTGTTCACCTCGCGATCGCGTTCACCACCCTCGCCGGAGATGCGTGTTTCATGAGGCAAAACGGCTCCAGACGAGTCAGGAGCCGCCTGACTGCTGCACGCTTTTGAGGTGAGATCACAACCAGAGTGTGGGCAGGACAGGACTCGAACCTGCGACCTCTTCTTTGTAAGAGAAGCGCTCTCACCAACTGAGCTACCCGCCCATTTACACAGTGGAGGCTGCGTGCGGCATTATACCAATTACGCAGCCCCAGCGATGGGCAATTTGCGCAAACACATTAGACCTGCTCCAGCAATTGTGATAAACTGTACAAAATCAGTTTGCCAATATCCGTTGCAGCGCAATCACATCAAAACCCGATGGAGGACGGAGACCATGTTTCGAGATAAAATCCGGGCGACGTTCGACAACATGTCACCCTCATTCCGCGTGCTCGCGCGATTCCTGCTCGACAGCACGCACGAAGCCGCGTTTCTCAACGCCTCACAACTCGCCAAGCATCTGGAAATTGATCCGGCGACGGTGGTGCGCTTTGCCCAGAGTCTGGAGTACCCGGGCTACCCCGAACTGCTGGCCGAGGTGCGCGCGGAGGTCAAAGACGACCTCGACCGCTATCTTGAGCCGCCCGCCCTCACTCGCAAACCGGGTTCGATCGCGCTGGCCGCCATCCGGCGCGAGATCGACAACCTGGAGCGGCTCGAACGCACGCTGCAGCCGCGCGACGTGGCCCGCTTTGTAAACCTGGTTGGCAAGGCTGCCAAGATCGTCATCGTGGGCGAAGGGTTGAGCCGCGAGTTGGGACGCATTTTTACATATAAGCTGCGCAGCCTGGGTCTGAATACATACGACATCGATCCCTCCCAGGAAGCCGCTGCGGTCGCATTCTTGAACCTGGGTCGCGGCGACCTCGTCGTCGGCCTGGCGACCACCCCGCTCTGCCAAGATGTTGATCACGCGCTGCGCCTGGCCAAGTCGGTCAAAGCCACGGTTGTCACCATCGCCGGCGCGGCGTCGTGGCCGGCTGCTATTCCAGCCGACCTCGTCATCGCCGCGCCAAACAACACGGCCATCCGGGCCCCCGACTATCCGGCCCTGAGCACGTTGCTATCGGCATTGCACCAAGCGCTGTGGGTTGAGCGCCAGAGTCAACAAGTAAAGCTCGACAGAAACTTCAAGTCCATGCTGGCCGAATGGACCGACATGCGCAACCGCGCACGCACGCCCGAGACGCCGGAGGTCATGACAAAGCGGCCATCTGCGTAACTGGTTTCCCAGCGCACACGACGAACGCCGGGTGACCGGGCGACGAGGCGGCATGCAATTGACTTTCCTCCGTGCCCGGCTGCCCGGCGTCGCATTAACCGCGTCGGAGCGCCGGGGGCGCCCGGCCGCATGACCACGAGCCTCATCGGAACATTGCTGCTCATCGCAGCGGCCGCGTACTGGGAACTGCACCTTGCCGAGGGCGCCCATCTTGGCTCCGGCGTAGTTGTGTGGTTATACGACCTCACCGCGCATCGCTATGAAGCCATCAAGGAATTCGACGCCGCATTTGACGACGAATTCCTTGGCTTCCCGCTGGCGGCTGCGCTGGCCGACCGCCGCCAGCCACGCCTGCTCGACGTTGCGGCCGGTACCGGTCGCCTGGCGCGGTCGCTCCACCGACAAGTTGCATTCGATGGACACATCGTCGCCACCGATCTTTCGGCGCGCATGTTGCAGCACGCCCGGCGTGAGGTCGACGCGCAACGCGAGGTACGCTTCGTGCGCCACGCGGCCGGGCGGCTGCCGTTTGCGACGGAAACGTTCGACGCCGTAACCTGTCTGGAAGCGCTGGAATTCCTGCCAGACGCCCGACGAGTCGTCGCCGAATGTGTGCGCGTGCTGCGCCCGAACGGTATCCTCGTACTGACAAATCGGGTCGGCGGCTCCGCCCGCTGGCTCGTCGGCAAAACATTCACGCGCTCCGAGTTTCGCGCCCTATTAAAATCGCATGCGCTGCACAACATCGCCGTCCAGACCTGGCAGGTGGATTACGACCTGGCCTGGGCGCGAAAATAGACCATGATCTATCTGCGCTATCGCAAGTTTGACGACGAAGCGCCCGCATACGGCTGGATGGAGGAAGGCCGCGTGGGCGCCGTAACCCCATCGCCGTTCGGCGAGCATGTGCGCGGCACACTCAAGGACGAACTCGAACGCGTGCAACTGGCCGCGCCAGTGATCCCGAGCAAGATTATCTGCACCAGCGGCAATTACGACGCGCGGTTAACGGAAGTTGCCGAAGAGCCAGCGGAAGTGCCGTGTTTCTTCTACAAACCTCCGAGCGCGATTATCGGCCCGGGCGCCGCCATAAAAATCCCCCCCCAATCGCAGCAAGTAGAATACGGTGCGGAGCTCGCCATCGTCATCGGCCGGACGGCCCGCTGGGTTTCAGTAGAAGACGCCCACAACTACGTGCTGGGATACACCTGCGCCAACGACGTCACGGCGCGCGACGCGGCCCATTCCGACCGCCGCGCCGTGCGCGGTAGGAGCTTCGACACTTTTCTGCCCATCGGACCGTGGATCGCGACGGATGTGGACCCGTCCGACCTCGTCATCGTGTGCACCGTGAACGGGCAGGTGCGCCAGATGGCCTCCACGCGCGACATGCGTCACTCAGTCCCGCAACTGGTCGCGTACCTGTCTTCGATCATGACCCTGGTACCGGGCGACGTCATCCTCACGGGTACGCCGGGCGGCGTCGGGCAAATCGAAACGGGTGATGTGATCGAGATTGAGATCGAGGGCATCGGAGAACTGCGCAATACGGTTGAAGGCGCGGACACGGCGTAGAATTTACCCGGCTAACGACAAGGGCGCGAAAGCACAAAGAACAACTTGGTAACTCTGCGTGCCTTTGTGTCAAGGTCCTTTTACAAATCACGCTGGCTGAACTGCCGCCCGGCGAGATAAAGCAACGCCAGCACATACACGCCCGCATAGACGACCATCCAGCGGCTGGGTACCGAGGGCGACGAGAACGGCGAGAAGCCCATCGCCGCCACCAGCGGCGACTGCATCTCGAACGCTGCGCGCTTCCACAGCGCCTCGGTCGGCAGCAGCAGGCTGGAAACAATGCCGATGTTCACCGCCGACTGGTTTCCGGCAAACGAGCCGAACTGTTCGACCCACCCGCCGACGAACGCCACCCCGAATAGACCGAACGCAAGCACGCCATTTGCCAGCGTGGACAAATAGGCCCCGCCGGCCAGCGACAGGCACAACAATACCTGCGAAGTTAGCCATAGCAATCCCAGCCCGCGCAGCGCATTCGGCGCTGCATAACCGGACAGCGCAAAAATGACAGTCTGCACGCCGCCTGCCATTAACACGAGGTAGGCCGCCAGCATAGCAGTGAAGCCCAGCCATTTACCCGCCAGAATTTCCCAGCGGCGCACCGGCTTTGCCAGCAGCGTCTGGATCGTTCCCGAGGCGATCTCGCCAGACAGTGTATCCACCGAGGTGAGAACGGACATCATCACCATCAGGAAATTCACCACATACAGCCCGGCCATCATAAAAAAGTTGAAGAACTCGCTCATGCCGATCCGCGACGTGAATTCGTCGGCGCTCACTTCCAACAGGATCGCACGAAAGCCCAACCCAAACAGCGCCAGAAAAACCAGCCCCAGCCCCAGCGCGGCCCACACGATACGGCGGCGCACCGCCTCGCGCACGGTCAGGCGGGCGATCACCCACATCGCCATCGCCTAAAGACCCCCGTCCGTTCCGACGATCTCCACGAACAATTCCTCGAGCGAGGCCTGCTGCGGGTGGAATGCGTACACCTCCGCCCCACTCTCTATCAGATAACGATTGACCGCCGGCAAGTCGTCCTCGGCGGCGATTGTCATCGACAGCGTCTCCCCATCGAGCGTTGCATTGGGCGTCCAGCGTCGCAAGCCGGCCACCGTCTCCGCGCTCAGGTTGCGCACCCGCGCCCGTACGGTGAGGCGGCCGTTCGTCAGCGCCTGCAGCGAGCTGCTCTGCACCACTTCACCGTGTTTGATAAACGCGACGCGGTCGCAGGTCACTTCCACTTCACTCAGGAAATGCGAGTTTAAGAACACGGCCGCGCCACGATTGCGCAGGTCGCCAATGATGTCGCGCACCATACGCCGCCCGACCGGATCCAAACCAGAGGTCGGCTCGTCGAGGATCACCAGTTCAGGTTCGCTCAGCAGCGCTTGTGCCAGACCAACGCGTTGCAACATGCCTTTGGAGAATGTGCCGATGGTCTGGTGCGCATGCGGCGCAAGCCCGACCAGGTCGAGCAGCGCCGGCGCGCGCGCCGCCGTCATCTGGCGCGGCAGGCCATATAGATCGGCGTGGAGCGTCATGAACTCGGCAGCTGTGAGCCACGCGTGGAAGCGGAAATGCTCCGGCAGGAAGCCCACTCGTGCCCGCGCGCGGGGGTCGCCCGGCGACGCACCGAGCACCCGCGCGCTGCCGCCGGTCGGCGTCACCAAGCCGAGCAGCATCTTCACCGATGTCGTCTTGCCGGCGCCGTTCGGCCCCAGGAAGCCGAACACCTCGCCACGCTCGACCTGCAGCGAAAGGTCGGCGACGGCGACTTTATCGCCGAATTCCTTGCGCAGATGCTCAGTGTGAATGGCTGGCGCGGTCATGGAAGGCAGGGCTCAAACGACGGCAAGACCTCCGAGGTCTGTGCGACCCCGGAGGTCCGGGCGGATCGGTATATGCACGCACGCCGCTTGTCTTACGGTGGTGAGATTTTACTCGAGCGAGTTGCCGATGGAAAGCGCCGTGGCAGCGTCGCCATAGCCGGTCAGGATATAAAGAACGTCGTCCTTGATCCACAGCAGCATGTACTCGCTGTAGTTTGCGCGCGGCCGCGACAGAAGCGTGCCTGCTACGCCGTCCACCACAACCTCTTCGGTATTCGCGCCGCGGCTCGGGATCGGGACCACCAGCGTCGTTGTCCAATCGACAGTGCCGCTGAACTGCGCGGCCTCGTCCACCGACAGCCCCATCAACTGGAGCCAGGCCTCGCCCAAGTCGCTCACCGGGAGGTCAGACGGCGCAGAAATGGTTGGGGATGGCATCTGCACCAGCACAGTGCACGCCTCCGTAGGGCCGGCTGCCGCACTGGCCCGAATTTCGGACTCATCCGTATCGCCATAGGCACACCGACCGTACGCCGCCGTGACGCTGTTTGGCATTTCCACCGTGACCTGTGCATTGTCCACACCGTCCGGCAGGACGATATCGCCGCGTCCGAGTTCCTCCAAGATGAGGCGCGTGGCCGGCAAATCGATCACAAATGATACGCGCGAGCCGGGCTGATATGTCAGGCGCTCCAATTCAGGCTGGACCGCGACCGGCAAGCGCACCGGCATGCCGGCCAGCGCGGCGGCCTGCGCGCTATCGGCGACCTCCTCCGGCTCGCCATCGCTCTCGATCTGCATCGATTCGGATAGCAAATTTTCGATTTCGGTGGCGCGACGGTCAAAATCTGGCACGTTGGCCGGATTGATTTCGACAACGGCGATCTGCTGTACGCGAAACAGGCCCAGGAATTCGGTTGCGAGCGCACGCACCGAGGGCAGCGCGAGCGCAATTGCCAGCGCTGCCGCGATCGTCAGACCCACCAGCGCCGATCGGTAGCGACGCCCAAAAAATCGCTTCTGCATGGAGTGTTCCTTCCTCCGCTCACCATAAGATTGCAGGCGCAACCGCGCGCCTGACACCGCGACCAGCGTCTCGGCGGGTGCTGGCGCGAGTGCGTCCAGCGCCCGGTTCACGCGCGCAGCGCGCGCTGCCAGTTCATCGGCTTTGCGCGCGCATACACGGCACGAGCCAAGGTGTGCGCGCGCCCGGCCAGAGTCGGTCTCGCCGTCCACAAAGGCTCGCAATTCAGATTCATTCAAGTGCATGGTCCTGCTCCTTCTCTTCTCCGGGGGGCGGTTTGCCATACTGGCGCTCGAACTCACGCTCAGCGCGCGCAAGCAGCGTGCCCACCGAGCCGGCGGAAATATTCAAGGCCGCCGCGATGTCGGCGTACGAACAGCCGGAATGCCGCAACACCAACAGGCGCGCCGAGCGTTGCCGCATGTGGGCGAGCGTCCCGCGTACATCGCGGCGCACGGCGGCACGGATAGCTTCCGCTTCCGGGTTCGGCGCAGTTTCTCTTTCCAACGCCGCGCGCCCGGCGCGCCCTTCGTAGGCCTCGCGGCGTGCGCGGGCGCGCAGCGCATTGAGTCCACGATTGGTTGCCACGCGGTACAGCCAGGCGGACACGTTTGTGGGCTGACGCGCCTTGCGCTGATACAACCGCCAGAATGTGTCCAGCGCAATGTCCTCGGCTTCCGCCCTGTCGCCCACCAGTCGGAAAACCACGCCCGTGACGCGCGCCCAGTGGTCTTGGAATGTGCGCTCAAAAACCGCGTCTCGTTCCTGTTCGAGCTGGGGTTGCCGTCGGCCGAGTTCGTCAATACTCACTGTCACAGGCGACTCCCGCGCACGTCGCCGCGTCCAGTCAAACGTACGCGTTCATAGTTAAGACACCGCCGGGGCCGGATGTGTGACACCATCCGGGAAAGACAATGCGGCGGGCCATGCCGCCGCATTGTAGCGTAGAAGCATACCGTGACATCGGTCGCGGTCAAGAAGCCGTTATGGCAAATCACCTTTCACTATCCAGGCGGCGGAGGCAGAACTGATGTCAAATCCTTCCGAAATAGGGATACGCACTTCAAAGTCGGCTGTGCCGCCGGCGGGTATTTCATCGAAGATCCAGTCGAAGCCCGTCCCGCGCAGTTCGCCGGTCGCTTTGTCGAAGAAAGCGACGATAACAGTCGCCCCGGCGACCGCGCCCCCGGAATCGTTGACGACCTGGCCGGTAAAGACGCCTTCGAATTCATCGAAGTTGTTGTCAACGCCGGTCGCATCCAGGACGATAGTATCGTCGTCCTTGGCCCAGCTCCAGCCGTAGTCTACTTGCACGACCATGCTGGTGCCAATTAGGTCGGTGGTGTTGTTGATTGTGTCCCAGCCGGCCAGGTCATAAGGCACGGTCTCGCCGGGCGAGATCGTAAGGAAGGGCGTGTCGGTGGTTGCCACGTCGATCACGAGACCCTCCGAATCGTAGATCGTGCCAATGAGGCGTACGGTCACCGCCTCGGCGTTTTCGTTGGTGACCTGCCCCAGCACGTGCAAGTTATTGGAGCCATCGCGATAGTCGTAGAGTTCCGACAACGTGAACTGCAGCATGGGCGGGTCCAACGGACGCTCGGCCTCGACATACAATCGCCAGCTGCCGCCATCCGGAAAACCCGTCGCCGGGCTTGTAAGTTGGATGCTGAACGGCCCCGGGCGGTCGGGCACCAAATAGGAGATGTTGGCATATCCGGTGCCGGTGGCCAACAGTTGGTCGTCCGCATCAAACAGCGCTCCCGAGATCGATGCGATCTGTACCGGTTCGCCACTGGGCGAGACAAGCTCGCCGGTGATATGAGCGTCGCCGTTGTCATCGAAGATC
>JBHHUI010000111.1:0-7551 GCA_046753805.1 Anaerolineales bacterium | reverse complement strand
CATCGGATTCTTTTGCAAGCGACGAACCGGCTCGCCCACAAAACGGCACTACTCTACCACATAGCTTGCGCGCTCCTCGCGCGCGAGCACATAATGCATACCGCCCACCTGCCGCACCCGGCCTTTCAACTCCAGCAGCGCCAGCGTGCTGGACACCTCCGACACGGGTAGGCTCGTGAGCACTGTAAGCTCATCTACATGGAGCGGTTCTGCTCCCAGGTGTTCCATAATGGCGGCCTCGGTGCGATTGGCCGGCAGTTCGGCCCGCGCCACTTTATGCTCGGCGACGAGCTGCATGTTAAGTTCTTCGAGAATGTCCTCGGCGGACAGTACCGGGCGCACGCCGTCGCGTATCAGACGGTTGGTACCACGGCTGCGCTTGCTGAGGATACTGCCCGGTACTGCAAATACCTCGCGCCCCTGGTCGGCCGCATATTCCGCCGTGATCAGCGCTCCGCTGCGCTCGCCCGCCTCCACAATCACGACCGCCAATGACAATCCGCTGATGATGCGATTTCGCGGCGGAAAGTTGCGCGCTTCGGGCGGCGTGCCGAGGGCATAATCGCTGACGACCGCCCCGGATTCGCGGATGGCCTTCGCAAGCTGTTTGTGCTCCGCCGGGTAAACCCGGTCCACCCCGCTGCCCAGCACGGCGATCGTCCGCCCGCCGGCCTCGAGCGCGGCCACATGGGCGACGCGATCGATCCCGCGCGCCAGCCCGCTCACAATGGTAACGCCGGCGCGCCCAAGGGCATGAGCCAGCGTGTGCGTCACTTCGCGTCCGTACACCGAAGCATTCCGCGTGCCTACTATCGCAACCGCCCATTCGTCAGCGGGTTCAAGACCGCCATGAACGTACAGCACGGGCGGTGCATCGAGCACATTGCGCAAGCGGGTCGGATAGTCCGCGTCGTCCCAGGTGAGCACTTGCACGCCGGCGGCTTCCAGTTGACCCATCACACGAGCCAGGTCCACTTGCTCGCGCGCTGCCAGCACAGAACGGATCGCACGCCGGTCGAGGCCGCACTCGCGCAGCGCCGCCTCGCCCGCCCGCCACGCTGCGCCCAGATCACCGAAGTGGTGGATGAGCGCGCGCAGCTTGGCAGGCCCAATGCCGTGTGTGATATTAAAAGCGACCCAGTACTGCTTGTCGCCCATTCCGTCCTTGCCCGAATTGACTTGCCTGTGCGGTCTCAGGGAGCGAAGAATAACAGCGGGTCAAACCGCTGTCAAACGCGCATCAAATGAGAGCGCAGCAGCACAAACGCATCGCTATAGAAATTGCACTCTTTGTGAAGCCGGCGCACGCACGTAAACCTTGCCGGTGTTACGGTTCGCGCAATCCGGGGATCAGGCGTACGCGCATTTCAGAGGCAGCCACGTCTACGTCGCGAATTACGTCCTTGATCGCTGGAAGAAGCAATTCGGCGTCGCCGTCGCGCACTACATAGACTTCATTGGCCCCAGTGAAAATCACCTCAACCAGGGTCCCTAGCGGCTCGTCATCTTCGGAAAGCACACTCATTCCGATGAGCTGCTGCACATAGTATTCGCCCGGCTGTAAGGGTTCAGCGTCGGCGGTTGCGACGCACACTTGCTGCCCGCGAAAGGTTTCAGCCGTATCCCGATCTTCAACACCGTCGATCTTGACGAGCAGCTGTTTGCGGTGGAGTCGAAAACCCGTCAACCGCCTGGGATCATTTTGCGGACCGAAGTACAGATTTACGATACCGGCAAGGCTCGGCGGGCGGCCGACTGGTATTTCCAACAGCAGTTCGCCGCGCACGCCGTGCGGCCGCGCGACGCGTCCCAGACTTAAGAACTCCGGCTCAGAGGGCGGACTGTCTGCCTCCGAGCCGGTCGCACGCGGATCTTCAATTACCCGATTTGGGGGTGTCATTCAATATCGAGGTTTACACGCACGTCGTCGCGCAGCGCCATTACGCGCAATAGGCTGCGGATGGCATTGGCCACGCGGCCCTGTTTGCCGATGACGCGGCCCATGTCTTCCCGGGCCACATGCAACACGATGTTCACGCTATTACGGCGCGTATAAGTCTCGACCCTGACTTGCGTCGGGTCCGACACCAGCGAGCGGGCGATATAGTCAACCAGATATTTCATAAGTCAATGCCCAACGGACAATGCAATAGTGAACAATGTTGATCTTTCATTGACCATTGCTCACGGTCTCAATGATCATTCTTCAGCGGCCGCGGCTTCCCCGGCTTCGCGGGCAAGTTGCTTCTTCGACTTGCGCGGCGATACACCAATCAGGTCATCGCGGCGGGTCTGCGTGGGATACGGTCGTTCTTCGGCGGCTTGCACGGCTTCGGCTACCAGGGTCGCCAGGTCCTCGCCGGACTTCAGACGTGCGAACCGGTCAGCCGTGCCTGTCCACCCCAAAATGCGTTCGACGGCCTCGGTTGGTTTTGCCCCGACGCTGAGCCAGTGGAGCGCCCGTTCTTCTTCGATGCGAATCGCAGCCGGTTCGGTACGCGGGTTGTAATGGCCGATATTCTCAATGAACCGACCGTCGCGCGGACTGTCCACGTCGGCAACGACAATGCGATACGAAGGCTGTTTCTTGGCGCCTACACGGCGCAGTCTTATTTTCAACATTCTGGTCTTGTAACTCCTCGTCAAGCAATTAGAGCAGAGAGTAGGCGTACAGAAATCGACCTATTGTACTCTAACTCTACCCCATTCCCGGGAACATCGGCATTCCACGCCGCCCTTTCCCGCGCTTGGTCATCTGCTTCATCATTTTCTGCATGTCCCGGAACTGCCGGAGCAGCCGATTGACCATCTGCACTTCCGTACCGGAGCCGGCCGCCACGCGGCGCTTGCGGCTGGCGTTCATCACGCGCGGATTGCGGCGCTCGTGCGGCGTCATGGAACTGATGATGGCTTCCATCTGGCGGAACTGTTTGTCCATCTGCTGCGGGTCCACTTGCGCCGTCATCCGCCCCATGCCGGGCACCATGTCGAGTAACTGTCCAACCGGGCCCATCTCGCGCACCTTGCGCATCTGTTCCAGAAAGTCTTCCAGGTCGAATTCCGCTTTGCGAAACTTGCGCTCCAACTCGCGCGCTTCTGTTTCCTCGTACGCAGCCTCGGCCTTCTCAATGAGACCGAGCACGTCGCCCATGCCAAGAATGCGGCTCGAAAGGCGTTCGGGCGAAAAACGCTCCAGGTCGCCGATTTTCTCGCCGGTGCCCAGATACTTGATCGGGACACCCGTGACCGCCCGCATCGAGATGGCCGCCCCCCCGCGTGCATCTCCGTCAACTTTCGTGAGGACAAGACCCGTTAGGCCGATGCGGCTGTGAAAGCCTTCGGCGATCCGCACTGATTCTTGACCAACCATGGCATCCGCCACAAGCAGCACTTCGTCAGGCCCGGTGCGTTCGCGAATGGCGGCGACTTCCGCCATCATGTCGTCGTCGATCTGCAGCCGGCCGGCCGTATCCAGAATGACAAGCGTGTGTCCCATCGAAGCAGCATGCTTTACAGCATTTGCGGCCAGCTCCGGCGGCGCCTCGGCGCCTGTGAAAACCGGCACATCGATCTGGGCGCCCAGCGTCTGCAACTGATCGATGGCTGCCGGGCGGTACGGATCGGCAGCGACAAGCAGCGGTTTGAAACCGGCGGAACTGCGCAACTGCCGCGCCAGCTTGGCGGCCATGGTGGTCTTGCCCGCACCCTGCAGGCCTACCAGCATGACGACGCGCGGCGGCTGCCCGGACAACTGGAGGGCCTCCGGCTCGCCCAGCGTGGCAATCAACTCGTCATTGACGATCTTGATCACCTGCTGGCCCGGGTTCAGCGCCCGCGATACTTCGCGCCCTATCGCGCGCGTCCGCACCCGCCCGAGAAAGTCTTTAACGACTTTGAAATGGACGTCAGCTTCCAGCAGCGCGACGCGGATTTCCCGCAGCGCAACATCCACGTCAGCTTCAGATAGCTTGCCCCGCCGCGTGAGTTCCTGAAAGACGTTTTGTAGTTTGCCGGAAAGTGTTTCGAACATTGAATACCGACGATGTCAGCACAAAATAAGACGGGGAGCTGCTCGGGCAGCGCCCCGTCGCGCAACATCCAAATGCGCTGAAATTGTAACTTGCGGGCAACCTTTCGTCAAGATTCGATGCTAAAATCGGGCTTGTTCCCCTCCAACCGCATGTTATTGAATACCGCGCCTCCACTTCGATCGGAATATGAGCGTTCCGCAGCGCCTCGCCGCCGCGCGCTGCGGGGCTGCACGGAGTTCGTACGCTGGTACATCATTGGGTTGGTGCTGTGGGGCGCACTGGGCAGCGGTGCGCTCCTGGCTGTGGCAGTGCTGGTCCAGCCGGACCCGGCCAACATTCTCATCCTGGGACTCGACCGGCGGCCGGGCGAGAGCCTGATCAGCCGCTCCGACACGATGATCCTGGCGCGAGTCGACCCGGCGGGACCGGCGATCAACATGCTTTCCATCCCCCGCGATCTGTGGGTTACACTGCCGGATGGCGGTCCCAACCGGATCAACACAGCGCACCGATTTGCGGAGCTCAATGACGCCGGCAGCGGTCCCGCCGCCGCGATGCAGACGGTAGCGGCGAACTTCGGCGTGTCGGTTGACCACTACGTGCGCATTGATTTCGAAGGCTTTGTGCGTATTATCGACGCAATGGGCGGCATCACCATTAATGTCGAGAACAATTTTGTAGATTACCAGTACCCGACATATGATAGCGGCACGATGGTTGTATCATTTGAGGCCGGCGTACAGCACATGGACGGCGAACGCGCGCTACAATACGCGCGCATCCGCCACGGCAGCAGCGATTTTGTCCGTGCGGCGCGCCAGCAGCAGATCGTGGCGGCTGTTGCCCGGCGTGTGCTACAGCCCGCAGCCTGGCTGCGGCTGCCGGCGCTGGTGGGCGCGTTCAGCACTGCCGTGGATACTGATATGGGTTTTCTGGAAGCGGTCCGCTTTGCACCAACGCTCGTGCGCGTAGGTCCGGACGCGATTACCCGCTGGGTCATCGAAGGCGAGATGGTACAGCCGTATAAGACGCCGGGCGGCGCAGCTGTCCAGTTACCCGTGTGGGAACAGATCGACCCGGTTCTGCGCGACTATTTTGGTAAACCTTGAGGCGCGTATCGGGCATTGTAAGATAGGTCGAAAGCCTGTGCGGCTTCCAAATCCGCCGGGCGCAATCACCCGAGGAGGGCTCATCCAATGACAAAATCGAAAGTTGGCATCATCGTAGACAGCACGGCCTACCTCCCCTCCGACCTTGTCGAGCAATACTCGATTAAGGTCATCCCACAAATCCTGATCTGGGGTGAAGAGACGTACCGGGACGACGTCGATATCAAACCGACAGCGTTCTACGAGATGCTGCAGCAACGCGCGGATTTCCCGAAGACCTCGCAGGCAACGGTGCAGGATTTCAAAGACGCCTACACGACGATGAGCGAAAACGCCGCGGGCATTCTTGCCATTGTCATTTCGAGCGATCTGTCCGGCACATACAATTCAGCTACCCAGGCGAAGGCTGCGCTGCCTGATTTGAACATCGAAATCGTCGACTCGCGCATGACAGCGATGGGGCTGGGATTCATCGTCCTCGCGGCGGCGCGCGCGGTTGAAGCCGGAAAGTCGCTGGAAGAAGTAACGCAAGTTGCGCGTGATACCATCGACAAGGTCGGCGTCATCTTCGCGGTCAACACGCTGGAGTTCCTGCATCGCGGCGGGCGCATCGGCGGGGCGCGACGCTTCCTTGGCACGGCGTTAAACATCAAGCCGATTCTGCATGTCGCCGACGGCAAGGTCGAGGCGCTCGATCAGGTGCGCACGCGCAAGAAATCCATCCGGTTTGTGCTGGACGCCGTGGCCGAACATGTCGCCGGACACAGCAATGTGCGTATTGCATCAATCCATGCCGCCGCGCCAGACGACGCCCAACTCCTGCTGGAGGCAGCAATTGCGCGATTTAACCCGGTCGAAACGATCATGGCCGAAGTCAGCCCGGTTGTCGGCGCGCATACAGGCCCCGGCACGCTCGGGCTGATCTGGTGCGTGGACGTCTAGCCGCCAGAGTCGGCCGGCCTCGTCGCGCTAAACCTCGAGTTCCAGCACACCCCTTGAATAGGGTTTGCGTATGGTTAGCGTATAGTTTGCGTCATTGGCGAAAGCCCGGATTGGGGTACGGTTATTTGAACCCCTAGCCAGGCAATCGGCAAAGGCCTGACACCTAGCGCGGGCGCAGTGAGCGTTCGCGTTTTGGTTTAAGCCGCCGGCGGCGGGGCGGCGATGAACTCCTCTACCATCCGGCGGGCTTCGTCATCCGTGTGCTGCACGGGCGGCGTCTTCATAAAATAAGCCGACGGACCATTAAGCGGCCCGGCAATACCACGGTCGAGCGCTAGTTTCGCACAGCGCACGGCGTCAATCACGACGCCGGCCGAGTTGGGCGAATCCCACACTTCCAGCTTGAGTTCAAGATTGAGCGGCACGTCGCCAAAGGCGCGGCCCTCCATGCGGATGTGGCACCACTTGCGGTCGGTCAGCCACGGGACGTAGTCGCTCGGGCCGACGTGCACATTGCCCTCGCCCAGGTCGTAGGGCAGTTGGCTGGTGACGGCGTTGGTCTTGGAGATCTTCTTCGATTCCAGCCGGTCCCGCTCGAGCATGTTGTAGAAATCCATGTTGCCGCCGAAGTTGAGCTGGTAGGTGCGGTCGATGTGGATGCCGCGGTCCTTGAAAAGGTTGGCCAGGACGCGGTGTGAGATCGTGGCGCCGAGCTGCGATTTGACGTCATCGCCGATGATCGGCAGGCCCTTTTCTTCAAAGCGCTTGCCCCAGTACTCCGAGCTGGCGATGAAGACGGGGATGCCGTTGACGAAGGCGCAGCCGGCCTCCAGGGCCTGTTCCACGTACCACTTGGTTGCCATCTCCGAGCCGACCGGCATGAAGTTGACGATCACGTCCGTCTTCGTCTCTTTCAGGATGCCGACGATGTCGTCTGTCGGGCCGGGAGCCTTTTCCGTTTTCTGGCTGACGTATTTCCCGATCCCGTCGTGGGTCATGCCGCGGTGGACTTTGACGCCCATGTGCGGGACATCCGCGAATTTAATGGTGTTGTTGGGCTCGGCCCAGATCGCTTCGCTGAGGTCTTTCCCCACTTTGGAGGCCACCACGTCGAAGGCGGCGCTAAACTCGATATCCCGCACGTGGTAGCCGCCGACGGTGGCGTGCATCAGGCCGGGGATCTCGGCGTCGTCCGGCGCGTTCTTATAGAATTCGACGCCCTGGACGAGGGATGCGGCGCAGTTGCCGATCCCGATCACTGCGACGCGCACCTTGTTCTTTTTCTTTGCCATGAACTGCTCCTTGCTGCTATCGGTGGATTCTCTGAAAAGTCCGGCGAATGGTCGCCCGTCCCGCGAGAGACGCGCTCCCGCGAAAGCACCCAATGCTAATCCTGTGCTTTGAAGTCCGTCAAGGGCAGAAGCCGGATTGGCCCGGATGTCCACCCGCCGTTTCCAGGTCCTTTTCCC
>JBHHUI010000110.1:0-7560 GCA_046753805.1 Anaerolineales bacterium | reverse complement strand
TGGGCACGGAAGAGAACCCGATCGTCTGGGTGCTGGTGCCTTCGCAGGACACCGAATCCACGTTGTCGGGCGCTGAAGAGATCGCGGCTGCGTTTGAAGATGCGACCGGGTTGGTCGTGACCCCGTTGGTCACCACCGACTACACTGGCGCAGTCGAGGCGATGTGCAACGGCGAGGCCCACATGGGCGCGCTCAACACATTCAACTACGTCGTGGCCAGCCAGCGCGGCTGCGCCGACGTGGCGGTCGCCTCCGTGCGCTTCGGCAGCACCTTCTACAGCGGCCAGATGATCACGCAGGCCGGCAGCGGTATCGAGTCTGTCACCGACCTGGCCGGCAAGACCTTCTGCCGCCCGGACCCGACCTCGACCTCCGGTTGGGTGGTCCCCAGCATCGCGATGCAGGCCGAAGGCATTGACCCCGAGAACGACCTGGCCGAGATCATCGACGCCGGCGGGCACGATGCGGTCGTCATCGCCGTGTACAACGGCGACTGCGACGCCGGTTCGACCTTCGTGGACGCGCGTAACATCGTCGAGGACGAATTCCCGGACGTGAAGGATAAGGTCGTCGTCATCGCCGAATCCGCGCCGATCCCGAATGACAACATCAGCTTCGCGCCGAACGTACCGGCCGCGATGCGCGATGGTCTTGTGGGCGTGCTCCTGGACCTGGCGTCCTCGGACGCGGGCCTGGAGACCCTGAACTCGGTCTATTCGTGGTCCGGCATGGAGGAAGTGGACGACTCGTTCTACGATGGTTTCCGCCAGCAGCTTGAAGCGGCCGGCGTGAACATCGAAGACCTCGCGGGCTAGGCCTGTCTGCCCTGTATTCCCGGACATCCAGGCCATGCTGGACGACCTCAACCAGACGGCTGCAGAGGTACATGCCGAAGTAGCGAACTAACACACTCGCCGTTTGGTACAACAAGCGGTCTGCGCAGCAAAGCGCAGACCGCTTTTGATTCAGATGGTTCTGTCGAGAGGGGAGCGCCGCCCGCTCGCAGGCGCCGGCAACGCTTAGCTCAGACTGTCCCAGACCTCCACCTTGGCCTTCACCCGGCGAATCACTTCGTCGGTGAATTCCGATGTCCGACTGTGGCCGCCTAAATCAGCCGTCTTGACCCCATCAAAGACCGCTTCAAAAGCTGCTTCGTAGATCGCGCGCGACGCCCGGTCGGCGGCGGCCGTCCCAATGTATGTCAGGAGACCGGCTCCGGCGAGGATCATCGCCATCGGATTGGCGACGTCACGGCCCTCCAGCCCCGGCGCGGTCCCGTGCGGCGCCTCGGCCATCACCACGCCGACGCGATCGCTTTCGGCGTCGAAGCCGAGCACCAGCGACTCAGAGGCCGCAATCGTGCCAAACATCTTCAAAACAAGATCGGAAAGCAGGTCGCCGTCGCGATTGAGGGTGGGGATTACAAGGCTTTCACCGGAGGTCGCCAGCAACAACGCCAGCGTTGCATCGATGAGTTGTGGATCGTAAGGCACGTCGCCATGACGCGCCGCGGCTGCGTCGAGTTCTTCCTTGAACATGCCTTCATAAACTGGACTGACCGTGTACTTCGGCCCGCCAAACACTTTGGCGCCGGTTCGGGTTGCCTGCTGAAACGAGAACTCTGCGACCGCATGACACGTGGAGCGGCGTATTTTCTGCGTGCGAAACGCGATCTCGTCGCCGTCGCGTTGTTCGCGCCACTCCTTCGCCCCATAGGCGTCGTCCACGGCCATGCGCACGATGGCAATCGGCGAATGCACGCCGCCCACTGGCCGGATACCGGGGATGCGCCGGCCGATGCGCAAGATCACCTTCGCATCGATCTCCTCGCGCAGAATGGCGTTCGGCGAACCGACATCCCCTTCGCCTTCGGGCGTGATGGTGGCTGCTTTCAACCCGAGGCCGCTGGCGCGCATGGCCTCCGCCGCTTCGTGGACGACTCCGTTCTCCGTCGCGCGTCGGTTTTCGAGGCTCAGATCGAAACGTACCACGTTTACTGGTACACGCGTGACGTCGGGCGCGAGCAACCGCAGGCTCTGTTCGAGCAACTCCTGCCCGGTTTGGTCGCCCTCGAGTGCAACAATCGTTGGGGTATTCATCAGATGATCGCAAAGGTCCCTTTCTTCGGGCCGGGATTATAGCGCACGTAGTATACTTCCACGGCGCACGGCGCTTGCTGATACTGCCCAGCGCATTCCCGATGCCAGACACCCAAAGCCCGACCAACGAAACTGAACAACTCCGCCGCCGTAATCGCGAGTTGTACATCCTCAAAGCCTTCGCCGAGGCGCTCAACCGTGAGGTGGACCTCAAGCGGGCCTTGACTACCGCGCTGGCGCGCGCTGCCGAGTTGCTCGACCTGCAAACGGCGTGGATCTGGTTGCTGCACGCAGACTCTGGCGAATCATATTTAGCCTGCGCGCAGAACCTGCCGCCCGCGTTGGTACAGAATCCACGCCGCATGGAAGGCTCGTGTCTGTGTCTGGACACCTATCGGGAAGGCGACCTGGACGGCGCGGCCAATGTGAATGTGCTGACCTGCTCGCGCTTGAAGAATCTCGTCGACGGCACCGATGGACTGCGCTACCATGCGAGCATACCGCTGTACGCCCATGAGAAGCAGCTCGGCGTCCTGAACGTGGCAAGCACGGATTGGCGCGAGCTATCGGAAGACGACCTGCGCATCTTGCACACCCTGGGCGACCTGCTTGGTATGGCCATCGAACGGGCGCGCCTCTTCGAGCACAGCGCGCGACTGGGCGCTGCACACGAGCGTATCCGGCTGGCGCGCGAGCTACACGACACACTCGCGCAGGGTCTGGTCGGCGTCACCCTGCAACTCGAATCGGTGGAGGCTCTGCTCGAAAATAATGCGGACCATGGGCGCGTGCAGTCTGCCATCCACCGCGCGCTGGACCTGACACGTGCGAACCTGAAAGAGGCCCGCCGCTCGGTGTTCGATTTGCGCGCTGCGCCCCTGGAAGGCCGCACACTGCGCGAAGCACTGGAGGAGTTGGTTGCCGAACACGCGGGCCAGTCAAATTTGATAATCACTGTCGAACTGACAGGGGCTGGCCGGCCGCTGCCGGTACGGACCGAGACCGGCATCTATCGCATCGCACAGGAAGCCCTGCAGAACGTCGTGCGGCATTCGCAAGCCCGGCATGCCCGGCTTGAGTTCATAGCGACGCCCGATCAGGTCACGGTCTCCGTGGCCGATGACGGGGTCGGATTCGACGCCCGGGCTGTGCCACAGGAGCGCTTTGGGCTGGTCGGGTTGAATGAACGCGCGCACCTCCTGGGCGGACAGCTGCGCGTCGAGACCGCGCCCGGCGCCGGCACGCGCATCGAAGTCAGCATCCCGCTGCGCTGACAGGCGAGCATGACGTCCACCGTGCAAAGCCCAATTCGCGTGTTGATCGTCGACGACCATCCTGTCGTCCGTGAGGGGATGGCGGCGATCCTTGGAACGAACTCCGGAATAGATGTAATCGGCGAAGCGGCGAGCGGCGCCGAGGCCGTGGCCCTCACGCGCGACCTGAAACCGGATGTCGTGTTGCTCGATCTCGAAATGCCCGGCATGGACGGCGTGCAGGCGCTGCAACGCATGCGCAACCTCGACCCAGCGCTGCGCACGATTGTATTTACAGCCTTCGACACAGACGACCGAATTCTGGCAGCCGTGCGAGCCGGTGCGCAGGGGTACCTGCTGAAGGGCGCACCGCGTGAGGATTTATTTGCGGCCATCCGGATCGTGCACGGCGGCGGCTCGCTGCTGCAACCGGTCGTCGCTTCCAAGCTGCTGCGAAACGTCAGCGCGGCGGGCGCGAAACAGGCGATGGAAACGCTGACGAGCCGCGAGCAGCAAGTGCTCGATTTGCTTGCGCGCGGCCTGCAGAATAAGGAGATCGCCACAGAACTCATCATCAGCGAGCGCACGGTCAAGTTCCACGTAAGCTCCATTCTCGGCAAGCTGGGCGTAGGCAACCGCACCGAGGCCGTCCGGGTCGCCGTCCAGCGTGGGCTGGTGGAACTGTAGTCGATGGCGACGGAAGCTGCCCGCACATCGGAGGTTTTTCACACCGGCCAGGTAATGACCATCGTCGGGGGACATTTCACCCACGACACTTTTTCCGCGTTTCTCGCTCCGCTGCTCCCGCTTATCATCCAAAAACTGTCCTTGTCGCTGACGCTTGCCGGCGCGCTGCCGGCGTTCGTCCAGCTTCCGGGTTTGCTGAACCCGTTCATCGGCTACCTGGCTGACCGGGTGAGTCTGCGCTATTTTGTGATCCTGGCGCCGGCCGTATCGGCGACGATCTTCGGCGCGCTTGGATTGGCGCCGTCGTATGCCATGCTGGCCATCATGTTGTTCGTGGCCGGGATCAGCGTGGCCGCGTTTCATGCCCCAGCCCCAGCCATGGTGGCGCGCATTGCAGGCCATCGCGTAGGCAGAGGCATGAGCCTGTTCATGGCGGGCGGCGAGCTTGGCCGCACGGTGGGGCCGCTGCTGGCGGCATGGGCTGTATCGCTCTGGACGCTGGAAGGCATGTTCCGCGTCGTCATCTTCGGATGGATTGCGTCGGTCGTCCTGTACCTCCGCCTGCGTGACATCCCGGCCCGCTCCGCCGAGCGCCCGAGCATCCGCTCGCTGCTGCCGCAATTCCGCCGTGTCTTCCTGCCACTGTTGCTTTTCGTCGCCCTGCGCGTGGCCGTGTTAGGCGGACTGCCCACGTTTCTGCCCACATATATGGTCGAGCGCGGCGCCGACTTAGGCGTCGCCGCAGCAGCGCTTACGCTATACGAGTTGGCCGGAGTCGGAGGCGCGCTGCTCGGCGGAACGTTGAGTGACTTGCTTGGCCGTAAGCCCGTCATCATGGCTGGCACAGCCGTAGCAGCGTTGCTGCTGGTCATATTTGTTCACGCCGACGGCTTCTGGCTGGTAATTCTCCTGCTTGCGATGGGATTCGCTGGTCTCTCGACCGCCCCCGTCCTGCTAGCCATAGTACAGGAGCATTTCACCGAAAATCGTGCGGTGGCGAACGGCGTCTTCCTCTCCATCAGCTTCGCAACACGGCCAATCGGTCAAATACTCGTGGGGAATATGGGGGACCGTTTTGACCTGGGGACCGGATTCATCGTGGCGGCGCTGCTCTCGTTATTGGCGGTGCCGGTAATCCTGTTGGTGCCGGACGTAAACCGGCCAGACTCGAAGGGATTGTAGACCATGAAACATCTCCTCAAAGATGCAAAGGCGCTGGAGCACATGCGAGCTTCGGGTCGGCTGGTGGCCCAGGCGTTTGAATTACTGCGCGCGAATATCAAGCCGGGCGTAACGCTCGCCATGCTAGACCGTCTGGTGGAGGATTTCATCAGGCAGAACGGCGCTCAGACGCTCTACAAAGGATATCAGGGCAGCGCGAACGAACACCCACCGTTTCCGGGCGCCATTTGCGCCTCCGTGAATCAGGAAATTTGTCATGGCATCCCGGACCAGCGCACGCTCCACGAAGGCGATCTCGTTGGCATTGATATCGGCCTGCGACTGAACGGCTATTGCGGCGACGCGTGCGTTACGTTCCCCGTCGGCCATATCAGCGCCGAAGCAAACCGGTTGTTGGAAGTTACACAAGAGTGTCTCCGGCGCGGCGTGCACGCGGCGCGCGCGCGCCGGCCGGTCACCGACATTGGGGCTGCGATCGAATCATACGCAAACAGCCAGGGGATGACGGTCGTGCGTGAATGGGGCGGGCACGGCCTTGGCAGAGACCTGCACGAGCCGCCGAGCATCTCCCATGTCCGAGAACGCCGGCGCGGGCCGAAGCTCCGTCCCGGCATGACGTTCACGATCGAACCCATGATCAATGCCGGCGAGCAGGACTGGAGGCTGCTGGACGACGGCTGGACGGTCGTTACCGCCGACGGCAAGCTGTCGGCCCAATTCGAGCATGCCATCGCCATCCTCGATGACCGCACGGAAATATTGACCCGGCTCTGATGCTTCGCGCCAGTAGCCGAAAGGCGACGGCGCTTGAGCATCCAAGAATCTGTCCGGCTTTTCGCTGGCGGCGGCGACTTATGTTAACCAAAGCGCCAATTATCAGAAAATTGACCAACATCGTGAAGTGCGCCTTCGGCGCCGGCTTGAGTTGCCCTTGCCCGAGTTGTTCGCTATATTGGCAGGCGTGCGTCTACACCGCGTCCCGCGTGAGCAGGCCGTTCCGGACAACCATAAGATCTCCGGGGTCTCGCAACGCGGACTTCGGTCGTCCTCAATAACGCTGGAGGGAGCTGTCGATGCCATCCAAACCAAAGCTTTATAAAAACGACAAGGGCGTGCCGTACGCCGACGGGTTCGATTTCCCGGTCGGCGAGCAAAGATTTTCCAAAGTACAAGCCGCCTCGCGGCCGGCCGAAAAAGGAAGCCGAGCCGGAACGCCCCGGGGCGGAACTGGAGGCGATCTCGGAGATGTTGCCGGCCGGTTCATTTGGGCGTTGGCCGGGCGACGAAGCAGGCTATGCCGAAAACGTGTATGAGAACAATCCCGACCGCCCGTTCTACGACGGCGAGGACGTGTACGGCAAACCGTTCCGGTACAAGCTCACTTCGCGCACGAATGATGTGACGGTCGGCTACCACGTCCATCTGCCCGCGGCCGGCCGTTATGCGATTGAGGCTTTCATACCAGCGCAGTATGCCAGCGAACGGCGGGCGCAGTACTTTGTGGCGCATTACCTGGACGGGCGCCAGACCGTCCGGCGTGTGGAAATCGATCAGAAAGCTTACTGGAACAAGTGGGTCTCGCTGGGCGAATACGATCTCGATCCCCTGCGGGCGGGCGACGGCCTGGTGAACGTGGCCGACCAGAGCCATGAGGTTCCGCCGCAACTGATCGCCTTTGCCGGCATGCGCTGGCGCAAGCTCGATTAGCGGCTGCCCGCTGTCTATCCGTAGTTGAACTCCGGACGATTTTCGCGCCCACATGGGTTCCTACACCAGTCCCCACGTGTCGGGCGTCACAAGCTCCACGCTGTTGCCGGCCGGATCGCGAAAATACAACGAGCGCCCTCCGCGCGGCCAGGCGTGATCCGTCTCAATCTCAACACCATGCGCCCGCAGGTGCTGCCGCCAGGCATCGACGTCTTCCGGTCGCATGGCGAACGCCACGTGGCCCGGCCCGCGCGCGCCATGCGCGGGCACGTCGCCGCCTTTCTCAGTTGCGTTCGGATTAAACAGCAGCACGACGCCGGTATCTGAACGCAGGAAGACGTGCCGGCCGCCCACTTTTGAAAAGGCCGGCAGCCCGAGCACATCTTCGTAAAACGTCTGCGCAGCGTCCAGATCGTCTACGTACAGGCAGGTCTCAATCACTCCCGTGGTTTGCATTGTCATCAATACATCACGTCAGCATGCGGCGTGGCAGCTCGTGCAGTTAGGAATCCCCACGGCCCTTTGCACCCTCTGGTAAACTGACCAACGCCATCTTACAATAAAACGGAGGTAACTACTCAGCCTGCGGGGGATCGGGAGATTGGGGAATGCTAACCGGAAAATCATCCCCA
>JBHHUI010000109.1:0-7593 GCA_046753805.1 Anaerolineales bacterium | reverse complement strand
GGTCGGGCTGGCGCCGCTCTACATGTATGCACGCTTCGATCACGGCGCGGCCGGAGTAGCCGGCCGCGTAGGCCGACAGTTCGCCCACGGTGGCGCCCAGGCCCGCGACCATTGCCACCCAGAAAGGGTTAAATACCCCGCCGAAAGCGAAGACCACAGCGATGCCCGGAGCGGGCAGCAGCACCGTCGCGCTGGCCATCGCATTAAGGACAAACAGGCCGGGATAGCCGTAGCGCTCGAGCTGTTGCGCCTCATCCCGCACCGCGTAAATGTAGAGTGTGAGTCCGACGACCAGCAGCAGGACGAAAAGGCGCGCGAGCTGCGTGCGGGTATCGGTCTTCGCCGGGGACGAGAAGTTATCTGTCACGCAAATCGGGGCGTCGGACCGGACGTTCGGCTTCAGGTCTCTGTGATTTCAATGGTGTGGATATGCTCCGATGGCGCGCTGGCGTCGCCGGGGTCACGCGCCGGGATGGAGAGGAGCACATCCAGGCCTTCGACGACGCGCCCGAACACTGCATGGCGGTCATCCAGATGGGGTGTGGCCGTGTGCGTGATGAAGATCTGCGAACCATTGGTGTTGGGGCCGGCGTTGGCCATCGAGAGCACGCCGGGGCCGTCGTGGCGCAGGTCCGGATGGAATTCATCATCGAAGCGATAGCCCGGCCCGCCGCGCCCGGTGCCGGTAGGGTCCCCCGTTTGCGCCATAAAACCCGTGATGACGCGGTGAAAAGTGACATTGTCGTAGAAGCCGTCACGCGACAAGAACACAAAGTTGTTCACCGTTTGGGGCGCCTTCTCTGCATAGAGTGTGCAGACAATGTCCCCCTTGGTGGTCTTTATGGTTGCTGTGTATTGCTTGCTCGGGTCGACGACTAACTCGGGAGGGCGATCATACTGTTTGGGCATGCAGTGCTCCTGGAAATGTGGGTAAGAACCTCGGCCCAAGTGTAGCAGGGAATTTTCGATTTTGTGTAGTACAGTGTGCGGGTTTGCTCCGGAGCGGGCGCGCTCGCGAGCAACCGACGACATCGGTTCACGCGGAGGGACATTGCATTGAGCGAATATCTTGGGGAGACGGCGGCGCTGGTAACGTCCATTTGCTGGGCGATGACCGGAATATTCTTCACCATCGCCGGTCGCAGAGTTGGATCATGGGTTGTGAACCTGAGTCGGCTTGGGCTGGCCGTGATTGTTCTTGCGGTGGTCCATCGGGCGCTGCGCGGCGTCTGGCTGCCGGCGGGCGTGGAGCTAGACCGGTTGGGCTGGCTGGCGCTGTCAGGCGTGATCGGGCTCGCACTCGGCGACGCCGCCCTGTTTCAGGGTTTGGTTTACGTCGGTCCCCGGCTGACATCCTTAATGATGGCGACGGTACCGCTCATGAGCACCATTCTGGCCTGGGTGTTGCTCGGCGAGCGATTGCGTCCGGTAGATTTCGCCGCCGTCTTTCTCACCACCGCGGGGATCGCATGGGTCGTCTCGGAAAGGCGCAACCGGGGTAATGGCGCCGTGCAGCAGCGCGACCTGAAGCGCGGCATTCTCTTTGCGTTGGGAGGGGCGCTGGGTCAGTCGTTAGGGTTGATCACTTCGCGGCTTGGCCTGGTCGACGACTACTCGCCGCTCTCGGCGACCCTGATCCGCATGATTGCGGCCACGGCTGCCTTTTGGGGCTTCGCGCTGCTGGCCGGCCACGCCGGGCGTGCGCTGGATATATTACGCGCCGACCGGCGGGCGGTGGCGACGATTGTGGGCGGCACGCTGGTGGGGCCGGTGCTCGGCGTAGTCCTATCGTTGGTCGCCATCCAACATGCCCAGATTGGGATCGCCTCAACTCTCATGTCGCTGACGCCGATTGTCATGCTGCCAATGGTGTGGATGGTCTTTCGGGAGCAAATCAGCCTGCGCGCCGTGGGCGGCACCACCGTTGCATTGCTGGGAGTAGCGGCTATATTCTTGCTCTAAACACAGATGCTCTTGCCATTAAAGTTGCTTCAGTTCATAATCAGTATGCGATCAGGCTGGGTTGGCCGCTGGGCTGCATCCGTGTCGCAAGTCGATACCTTGCGTCCGCGCCACTGCCGTACCCGTTTGGTGAACGTACGTCTCAAGATTCCCGGCAAGCGGCAGCCTGCCTGCCGGCGATAGGCGCTCATGTTCCGAGTGGTTGACTGCGGGGCATGGCATACGTTTCCACATTCCCGAACCACGGGGTAGTTGGGTACATGTGATTGCCGTGACCACGTTACACCTGACAATCCTACTTTTCTATGCAGGGCTGGGCGCAACCGGCCTCGGCCTGGCGCGCGCGGTCTGGCGCCGCCGGCGCGCGTACGGCGCTGTGAGCTTTGCGGCTTACGCGACCGCCATTGGAGCCTGGTCGCTGTTCTACATGTTCGAACTTTCAACCGCCGATTTGCCCGCCAAGCTGGCGTGGGCGTCGGTCCAATTTGCGGCGGCGCTCGCGATCCCTCCCGCCTGGATTATTTTCTGCTATCAGTACGCTCGCCGGCAGCGCGTGGTTCCGCAGTTGGCGCGTTGGCTGCTCGCCGTGGTTCCGGTTGCCATGTTACTGTTACTGGCGACCGAGCCGGAGCACGGATTGATCTGGGGCGACGCCTCGGTTGCTTTCGTCGACGGCTCGCCGCGACTCCAGACCCAGTTTGGGGTAGCACTGTGGGTCAACGTCGTCTATCTGTCATCCATGTTCTTGCTGGGTTCACTGTTACTGGTGCGGAGCCGGCGCAGCGCAGTACAATCGCGCTCCGGCGCAACCATGGTCGGCCTTGCCGTTCCATGGCTGTTCGGCCTGCTGGCGGCAATCGACGTCGGGCCGATCGCGCTGCTCGGTATCTTGCCAGTCGCGTTAATGCTGTCGGCCATAGTTGTAGGGCGGGCGCTGTACCTTCGGCGGCGGCCCGACATTGCGCCGGCGGTGCGTTATGCGGTTATCGAAGCGCTGGCAGATGCGGTTGTCGTGTTCGACGCGCAGAACTGCGTCATCGATCTCAACCCGACCGCCGAGCGCGTGCTGGGCAACAGCCACGATCAGGCATTCGGCCTTCCGCTGGCGGAGGTGCTCCGCGTGTACCCCGAACTGGTTGCCGAAATGCAGCAAATAGTCGCTGGGCACGCGCATGACTGCGAAGCAGAGATACGGGTCGGTAAGGCCGACGAGCCGCGCGTCTTCAACATGCGCGTTACCAAATTCTCTGTGCCGGCTGCGCCCAACGGTACCGGCGAGACAGCAGCCCGCATGCTTATCTTGCGCGAAGTAACGCGTCAAAAAGAGGTGGCCGCTGCAGAGCGCAAGCAGCGCCGGCTGGCAGAGGGTCAAGCTGTGATGATGGCCCGGCGCGAGCGGCACTTGACCATACTCAACGAACTTAGCCAAATTGCAATTGCGTCATTGGACCTTGAAGAACTGCTGCAGAAACTGGCCGACAAGTTTGTGGACGTGATCGACGCCGATGCGGCGTACATCACGCATTGGGATGAAACCCAGCAACGGCCCGTTCCGGTTGTGGCCTCCGGGGGGCTGACTGAGACGTATAAGCACCTCGACATCGATGCGCGCGATCTCTCGCTGACAGAGGCGGTGCTCGAACGCGGCGATGTCGTCATCGTGGAGAACGCGTCCACATCAGAGTACATTGCCTCGGCGGTTGTCGACAAATTGCCCGGGCGCAGCCTGATCGGTTTGCCGCTCGTCGCCGAGGGCCGCTACCTTGGCGCTGTGATCGTCGCGTTTGTTACGGAGCACAAATTCACGTTGGACGAAACAGCGTTCTGCCGGCAGGCGGCCGCCCACATCGCGCTGGCGGTCGCGCGCGCGTTGCATTTGCGTTCGGAACAGCAGGCGCGCCGGGAGGCCGAGACGCTGCGCCAGGCGATCTTCACACTCGCGATGTCGCTGGAATTGGACGACGTGCTGGCAGCGCTCCTAACCTATCTCGGCAAGTTGGTGCCATACGAAAGCGCCCTCGTCATGCTTTTAGAGCCGGAGAATAAATTGGTGATCCGGGCTACGCGCGGGTTTGTTGGCGACGAGAAAACGCGGGTTTCCGTCGGAACCGAGGTGGCCATTGGCGACTATCCCCATCTGGAATTGCTCATCGTGACGCGAGAAGGCTTGTTGATGCAGGACACTCACTCGCACACAGAATGGAAACGCATGCCGGGCGCCGGCCGCGTGCGCAGCTGGTTGGGCGTTCCACTCATGACGTCCGGGTCTGTCATCGGGGTGTATTCGGCGCATGCCTCGCAACCGAACGTGTTCGACGAACAGCATCTGAGACTGGCGGAAGTTCTCGCGGCGCAGGCCGCATTTGCCGTGCAGAACGCGCAGCTCTTTGATCAGGTGCAGCACCTCGCCCGCACCGACTCGCTGACCGGCATCAACAACCGGCGTCATTTCTTCGAACTGGCCGAACGCGAGTTTGAGCGCGCGCGCCGCTACCACCGCCCCTTATCGGTGCTGATGCTTGACCTCGATCATTTCAAGGAAATCAATGACCTGCACGGCCATCTGGTCGGCGATGAAATCCTGCGTGAGGTTGCCGCACTGTGTCTGCAAAACCTGCGCGACGCCGACATCCTGGGGCGTTACGGCGGCGAAGAATTCGCAATGCTGCTGCCGGAAGCGGAGCTCGACGAAGCGCGCAACGCGGCCGAGCGTATCCGGCGTCGAATCGGCGGAGCGCCGATACTGACGCGCGGCGTCAGCGTCACGGTCACCGTCAGTATTGGGGTGGTCGTCTTGCAGGAGGGTGTGGCCGATGTGCTTGCGCTGATTGAAGCCGCCGACGCCGCGCTGTATGCAGCCAAAGATACGGGCCGCGATCGCGTAATCACAACTTAGCCGGCAAGGACGCAATGGGCGTGCCATTATGAACACATCGTCAGTAGAATCGATCGATCAGGAACTGGAACACTGTCGCGCGGAGTTGGAACGAGCCGCGCGTGTGGCGGCGACGCTGCAGAAGCAAATCGCAGAAGCAGATACGCGCCAGCACGAATTGGACGTTCTAAAGACCAACTTTATTGCGCTGGTGAGCCATGAACTGCGTACGCCCGTGGCGGTGCTGAGCGGCTTTCTCGAAGTCGGCCTTTCTGAATTCGCAACCTCGCTGTCGCCGGAGCAGCAAGAATACTTCGAGACAGCCTCCCGGAATGCCAGGCGACTTTCGCGGGTTGTGCAGGAACTGACGGATTTCTCGCGCTACCAGGCCGAGCGCCAGGTAGATGAGATCAGTCCGCTCTCGGTGAGTCAGGCGATTGAACAGGTCTTGCTCATCCTCCAACCCGCGCTCGATTCCAAACAACTCAAACCGGAGAATCAGCTGCCGGCGCAACTCGGCGACCTGGAGTTCGACGGCGAAACGTTGGTCATCATTTTCCGCAACCTGCTGTCAAACGCCGCCAAGTTCACCGATCCGGGCGGGCGTATCTGGATCACAGGAACGCTCGAGGGGGATGACGGCATTATCGGCATTCACGATACCGCGACGCCGATTCCACCTGAAAAGCGAGATGTGATCTTTGAGGACTTCCGGCAACTGGAGAACCATCTTACGCGCCGCTATGAGGGCCTGGGTCTGGGTCTGGCGCTCGCGCGGCGCGCGGCGCGCGCGCTGGGTGGAGACCTGCGTCTCAAAGTTCGCGGCGACGAGGGTAACTCGTTCCTGGTGACGCTACCCATGACAAACGCCGCTTGACATTCCCTTCGTGTGCTGTATGATGTCTGACAGCAATCCCACCGGCCAGACAATCGAATTGCCTATGAAAGCCCTTGTGGTACGCCATGCTGATGTCCTTGTTACGATGGATGCTGCGTGCCGGGAAATAGCGGACGGCGGCCTGTTGATCCGCGACGGTTTCATCGAATGGGTTGGGCCAACCGCTGCGCTGCCGGACGCACCCGGTGCAGAAGTCCTCGACATGCGCGGCCGGGTCGTGTTGCCGGGCCTTGTCAATACGCACCACCATCTGTACCAAACGCTCACCCGTGCAGTGCCGGCGGCGCAGGACGCCAATTTGTTTAACTGGCTCCAAACGCTGTACCCGATCTGGGCGCGGCTTACGCCCGAAGCCGTTTATATTTCCGCGCTGGTAGGCATGGCCGAATTGCTGCGTTCTGGTTGCACAACCGCCAGCGACCATCTCTACTTGTTCCCGAACGGTTCGCGGATCGACGACGAAATCCGCGCAGCGCGGGAGATCGGACTGCGTTTCCATGCTGCGCGTGGCTCGATGAGCCTCGGCGAGTCGGACGGCGGACTCCCACCCGACAGCGTCGTCGAAGGGGAGTCTGACATCCTCGCTGATTGTCGGCGGGCCATCGAAACGTTCCACGACCCCGCTCCGGGAGCCATGGTGCGGGTTGTCGTGGCGCCCTGCTCGCCATTCTCCGTCACGCCCGACCTCATGCGCGAATCGGTTGCGCTTGCACGCAGCTATGGTGTGCACCTCCACACCCACCTGGCCGAGACGCTCGACGAAGACCGGTTCTGCGTCGAACAATTCGGCCACCGGCCGGTGCCGTATGTCGAGCAATTGGGCTGGATAGGCTCCGATGTCTGGTTTGCGCACATGGTTCATCCAAACGCCGCCGAGATACCGCTGCTCGCGCAGGCCGGCGTCGGCGTTGCGCACTGTCCCACGTCGAACATGCGCCTGGCCTCCGGCATCGCTCCAGTGCGGCAGTATCGCGCCGCCGGTGTGCCGGTCGGTCTGGGAGTCGATGGTTCGGCGTCCAACGACGGCAGCCACTTGCTGGCCGAAGCGCGCCAGGCCATGTTGCTGGCGCGGCTTGCCGTCGCAGAAGATGAGCGGCGTAATCAGACTAATGACGCGTCTGCTGCGCCGCAAATGACGGCGCGCGAAGCGCTGGAGATCGCCACCCGGGGCGGGGCGGCGGTGCTTGGCCGCGATGACATCGGCGCGCTCGAACCGGGCAAGTGCGCCGACTTCTTTTCAATCGACCTCGGCCAACTTGATTTTGCAGGGGCGTTGCACGATCCGGTCGCTGCGGTGCTGTTCTGCGCACCCCCGCGCGCGGATACGGTGGTCGTTAACGGCGCCGTCGTTGTCAAAGAGGGCCGGATCAATACTGTGGACATAGGGCCGGTCGTCGAACGGCACAACGCGCTCGCAACCGAAATGGTTGTCGGGTAGTGGCATCCAACCGCGCGCGCCGGCTGGTCGTCCGCCTCGCCTTGCTGGTTGCAGTATTTGCACTGATCGGATTCCTGTTTGTCTTTGGCCGGCGCGTGGGAGTCGGCGAGTGGGCGCTGGTCGGTTCCATCTTTTTTGTCGCGTTCGGCGTGGAAGCTGTCCGCTATGTCGTGCGCAAATTTGTACGCGGGTACCGGGGAGAGTAACGTAGAGCGTGGGCGCGCTGCGACGCGGGGGGCAGCGCATTGTTCAATTGTTCAGAAGTGTGTCAGCAGATTGAGCAGATGGAACGGATAAATCGGGATTTGCCTGCCAATATTCGCCAAATCTGCTCCAGCCAGTCGCGGCGTCCGGACGCGGTCCGCTTCAGAAGTGTGTCAGCAGATTGAGCAGATGGAACGGATAAATCGGGATTTGCCT
>JBHHUI010000108.1:0-7601 GCA_046753805.1 Anaerolineales bacterium | reverse complement strand
AAGCCCCCTCGTTAGTCGCTCGGTTGAGCCGCCTGCAGGCCGGCGCGCTGCTGGTCGTGCTGGCAGTGGCGGCTGTGCTGCGGTTTTCCAACCTGGCCTGGGACGGCTTGCAGCACACGCACCCGGACGAACGCTACATCAACTGGGCTGCGACGACTCTCTCCCTCGATGGCGGCTTGCCGGTGTGGCTGAACCCCACCGCCTCGGGCCTCAATCCGTTCTACTGGCCGGAACAAAAGCACACGGCCGGCATTCAGGTGCCGCTGGGCGAACCTCGGCGCTTTGCCTACGGGCATTTCCCCTTTTACTTGATGGGCGGCGTCGCCGCCGTTCTGGATAAGCTCGGCGGCTGGCTGCCCGCACTGGACGGCCTGCCGCTGGTGCGGGATTTGGCGAACACGGTGGGGCGTGTGGAGTTCAATCACCTGACGCTGGTCGGACGTGCGTTGTCGGCGGCCGCCGATATGGCGACCGTGCTGCTCACCTTCTGTCTGGGCCGGCGCGCGTTTGGACCGTGGGCCGGGATTCTCGGAGCGGCCTTCGTGAGTGTTACCGTGCTCCACATTCAACTCAGCCATTTCGGTACGTTCGACACAATTCTGACAGCGGCCGTGATGGCGACTCTGTGGGCTGCCAGCCGGTATGCGGAGGAGCCGAGTCTGAAGTCGGCCCTGCTGGTTGGAGGCCTCGTCGGGCTTGCCGTCGGCTCAAAAGCATCGGCGGGCCTGCTGGCGGCGCCGGTCGGGGCGGCGTTGCTGTGGGCGCACACGGACGCACTATCCACCTCGGACCGGCGCGCGCTTGCGAGTGGAATCATTCGTGCCGCAACGGCGGTCGGCGTGACGGCGGCGGCCGTATTCGCGCTCACAAACCCCTTCGCGCTGCTCCAGTTCGGCGAGTATGTCGCCAACATCAAGACACAGAGTCTGATGGTGCGGGGCGCGCTCGATTGGTTTTTCGTTTCGCAATACCGCGACACACTGCCGTACTGGTATCCCATCAGCCAGCAGTTCAATTGGGTTTGGGGGCCGCCGTTGGCCATGGTGGGGTACGCCGGCGCTATCCTCGTATTGGTTCAATTTGTGAGAGCTTTCCGTCACGGCGTGGGACGCCGCACAAGTCCGGTGGTCGTTGTGCTGCTGAGTTGGGCTATCCCGTACTTTTTGGTGACGGGCGCATTCGTGGTCAAGTTCCCGCGTTACTTGCTGCCGATAACGCCGGTGATTATGGCGTTCGGCGCCGGCGGGCTCACCGGTGTTGCGCGCGCGCGGCGACAGGCGTGGGTGATCGTCCCGGCCGTGCTGCTCCCCACATTGCTCTACGCAATCGCGTTCGCGCGCATGTATTCCAGCGAACATCCATGGGTGCAAGCCTCCCGTTGGATTTACGCCAACGTACCGGCCCGGTCATCGATTGTCCTCGAGCGGCTCGACGATCCGCTCCCGTTTAACACCATCGATGGCGTGCAGTATTCGCGCGAGACTTATTACCGCGTTGCAAAGATCGATCCCTGGGCGCTGCCCGACGACGACGAAAAAATCGGTGCGCTCCTGGAAACGGTCTCGCGCGCCGATTATCTGGTCATCGCCAGCAACCGCATGTACGGCGTCATTCCGCGCCTGACGACCCGCTACGCGCTGACGGGCCGGTATTATGAGGCGCTCTTCTCTGGAGAACTGGGTTTCGATCTGGTCTACAGCGCGACGAGGTCGCCGCATCTGGGGGGCGTGCGGATCGCACCGGATCCGCTGCGCGATGCCGGTTTGCCGTATCCCCGTGGGATGAATTTGCCCGGGCCGTCGTTGCGGTTAGGTTTTGCAGATGAAAGCTTCACGGTGTACGATCAACCGCGCGTATTTGTATTTCAAAATAGTCAACAGCTTCCGGCGACTCGGCTACGGGCGCAGTTGCACGTCGTTGCGCCGTGAAACCTGCCGCGCGTGGGGCGTATGGCGACATGTGGGAAAATGATTCGGACGACTATGCGTAAGAACTGGCAACTCCTATTCGGCATTGGTATCAGTCTGCTCGCGCTCGCGCTCATCGTGCGCGGGGTGCGCTGGGACGAATTGGCGTACGTTTTACGGACGGCGAACTACATCTGGTTGCTACCAGGCGCCATACTTCTGACAATCTCGTTGTGGGGGCGGGGGATGCGCTGGCGTGTTTTTCTGGAAGACAAGGTCTCCCCAACGCGAATGTTCTGGATCACGAATATCGGGTATCTGATCAGCAACGTGTTGCCGTTCCGGTTGGGAGAGCTTGGCCGCATCTACCTCGTCAGCCGTGACGAGCGCGTGAGCAGCATGCAAGCGCTTTCAACGGCCATCCTCGAACGGCTGATCGACGTGCTGATGGTGTTCGGCTTCATTGCCGCCATTCTCCCGTTTGTGCCGAATCATAGCCTGATCGTGACATTCGGGGCTGGCGCGGCGGCCATCGCTGCGTTTGGAGTCGTCGGGTTGTTTGTTGCTGCTATCTGGCGCGATCGGATGCTGGCTATCACTGCGGCGGTGCTGAACCGTGTGCGCGGGTCGCTGACCAGGCCGGTCACAGAGCGGCTCGGGTCCTTCTTGGACAGCATCCGGGCGACGGGCGGCTCGCGCATGGTCAGCGGGCTGGGCTGGAGCCTTTTTCTCTGGGTGGTCTCGGGCCTTGCCAGCTACATGGTGCTGCTTCTGTTTGACGCCCAAACGCCATGGTATATCGGTATTTTTGTGACCTGCAGCATCGTCCTCGGATTGGCGCTGCCTTCCTCACCGTCCGGCGTCGGCGTGTTTGAGGCGGCTGCCGTGGCCGCGCTCACGCTGTTTGGGATCGGTGCGGAGACGGCGCTGGCATACGGCGTGATTCTGCACCTGCTCAATTTCGTGCTCATCGGCATCTACGGCCTGATTGGCCTGAGCCGCGAAGACGAAAGTCTGCGGGCAGTCGCGGATTCGACGCGCACCTTCATGCGCGGACTACGCAAACAGGCCTCGGTGTGAAAGTCCTCGCGGCGTTAACCTACTACCGACCGCACGTGTCCGGACTGACAATTTATGTGGAGCGCCTGGCGCGCGCGCTCGCGCGTCGCGGCCACACGGTCACGGTGCTCACATCGCAGTATGACCGCTCGCTGCCGCTGCGGGAAGCGATCGACGGCGTCGAGGTCGTGCGCGTTCCGGTGGCGGCGCGGGTCAGCAAGGGCGTGATCATGCCGACCATCGGCTTCATTGCCACGCGGCTCGTGCGCGAGCATGACGTGCTGAGCTTGCACTTGCCGCAGTTGGACGCCAGCGGGATCGCGTTGCGCGGTCGGCTGTTCCGCAAACCTTGCGTGTTGACCTACCATTCCGACTTGTTGCTGCCGCCCGGCCTGGTCAATCGCGCGGCCAATCTCGCCGTGGATTTGAGCAACCATGTTGCCGCCCGGCTCAGCACGAAACTCTGCGCCTACACCGATGATTTTGCGCGCCATTCGCGATTGTTGGCGCACTACCTGGGCAAGGTGCGCCTGATACTACCGCCGGTTGAAATGTCGCGCCCATCCGTCGGAGAAACCAGACGCTGGGCGGAAGCCCATGGACTGGTCGGGCAAGGCCCCATTATCGGCGTCGCCGTGCGCCTGGCTGCTGAGAAAGGCATTGAATATCTGCTGGAGGCGCTGCCGGTCATCCTGAAGAAATATCCCAACGCTCGCGTGCTGCACGCAGGGCCGGTCGAACAGGTTATTGGCGAAGACGCCTATCGCGCCCGCCTGCGCCCATTGCTGGACCAGCACGCAGAGCGATATACATTTTTGGGCACGCTGGACCCGGCGGAGATGGCGCTGTTTTTCAGCAATTGTGATGTGCATGTATTGCCGAGCATCAACAATACGGAGACGTTCGGACTGGTGCAGATCGAAGCGGCATTGTGCGGCACGCCTACCGTGGCCAGCGACCTGCCGGGCGTCCGCGTGCCCAGTCGCATCACGGGGATGGGGTTGACGGCGCCACCCTGCGACGCGGGCGCGCTGGCCGGGCGCATCCTGGAAGTGCTTGATAACCCGGCAGCGTTTAGCGCACCGCCGGAAGACCTTGCAGCGCAGTTCTCGCCCGACCGTGCGGCTGCCGAATATGAGAACCTGTTTACCGAACTGCTCGCACAGCAATATTGATCTCAACGATGCCGACCGAAACTCGTCAACCGCTGCGACCCGAAAAGGACCGAGCCCGGGGAAGCTCGTAGCGCGCTCCGTGGTTTTGTGGCCAAATTCAGGTGTAATTCACGTTTTGGGCCGAAAGGTGACTGGCGGGCGCATCCAAAACTTGGGGGAGCGCTTGCAAGCAGCTCCATGTTATCCACGAATAGCACGAAGGGACACGAATTTGGCGATCAGTCTTGCGAAACTATTCGTGTTCTTCGCGTCATTCGTGGATCCAAACACGAGTCCCCCAACTGGCAGATGCGCCCGTGACTGGCACTTGAGCATCAAAGAATCTGTCCGGTTTTACGCTGGCGGCAGCGACTTATATTGACCAAAGTGCCAGTCACCGGAAAATTGACCAATCGTGAAATGCGCCTGCGAAATTCGGATCGCTTGCTCGCTTTTCCTCAATCTACTATTATGTATAGCCGCTGCCATGGAACCGAATGGTGATCTGCTGTCCCGCCATCTGCGCGCGCTCCCGGCATTTCGCGGTCTGTTGCGCGCCGTCGAGGCGCGTTTCTATACAGACATCGACCTGCCCGAGCCTGTGCTCGATCTCGGGTGCGGAGATGGGCACTTCGCGTCAGAGGCGTTTTCACGCCCGCTGCGCGCCGGCATCGACCCATGGCGGCAGCCGCTGCAGGAGGCCGGGTCGCGCCACCGGCATGCGTATGACGGGCTTGCACAGGCGAGCGGCGCACAGCTTCCATTCGCCGCCGGGCAATTCGCGAGCGTCGTGAGCAATTCGGTGCTGGAACATATCCCGGAACTGGAGCCGGTGCTGGCCGAGGTTGCCCGGGTGTTGCGGCCCGGCGGAAGGTTTGTATTCTGCGTGCCGAGTGAGAATTTCCTGTCATTCCTGTCTGTCTCATTGTTCTTAAGGCGCACAGGGCTGGCCGCGCCGGCGCGCGCCTATGAGAGGCTCTTCAACCGCATTTCGCGTCACTACCATTGCGACTCGCCGGCCGTGTGGTGCGAGCGCCTTGCGCGGGTGGGGATGGAGGTGGAGCGACACTGGTATTATTTTTCACCGGGCGCATTGCGGGCGCTCGAGTGGGGACACTATTTGGGCGCGCCGTCGCTTGCTGTGCGCTGGCTGACCGGGCGCTGGCTGCTCAACAGCGGGCGCTGGAATCTATGGTTGACGGACAAGCTATTGCGCCGCTATTTTGATGAACGTTCGGTTGCTGCTGGGGCGTATCTCTTCTTCGTCGCCCGCCGGCCGAACTGAGTTATTCGGGAAGTCCAACGATGTCCGTATCGCTGTGGGATTGGTACACCAGTAAACTCGCCCGCCGACAGATCGGCATGGGCCGTAACGCTTTCGCCTTCGTCGGCCCGGCGCTGGCCGTCTTCGCGCAATGGCTGGTGACCAACGAGCGCGCCAGTCCGGGCGCAGGATTCCTACTCTGGCTGATCGCAATCGGATTGTCCTGGCCGTTGTTGCGCACCGTACTGGACATTCACGGCGCGGACGCCGCAATTAGCGACCGGCGGAACCTGCCATCGGTTCGCCGCCGGCCCGCCATCGTGGCGCTTATCGCCACCGCAGTGGCGTATTTTGGCAATTCCGATGGCTATTTCACGCTGATTGGCGTGGCGGCGTGGATTGTGGCGGCCGTCGCGTGGTTGGCTGCATTCTGGCAGGGCGACTATCCGCGCGTGCATTTTTCGACCCAACGGTTCTGGGCCGCGATCGCGAAACCTCGGCATACGCTTCATGTGTCGCGCGCGTGGTTTGTGCTCGGCGGCATTTTGCTGGTGGCGGCCTTCTTCCGCTTTTATCAGCTCAATGCGATCCCGCCCGAAATGACAAGCGACCACGTGGAAAAGTTGCTCGATGTGAACGACTTGTTGAACGGGGAATTCAAATCGTTCTTCCCGCGCAACACCGGACGCGAGCCGCTGCAGTTCTACTTCGCAGCATTGTTAACGAAGTTGCTGGCGTTTGGGCCAAACTTCCTCACATTGAAGTTGACGGGTGCAATCGCTGGGCTGTTAACCGTGCCGTTCGTCATTCTGCTGGCGCGCGAGTTCTACGATGACCTAACCGGCTGGCTGGCTGGATTGCTCGTCGCAGTGGCATTCTGGCCGATTGCCATTGCACGCGTGGGACTGCGCTTTCCGCTCAATCCACTCTTTATGGCGCCGGCGCTATGGTTGCTCGTGCGTGGTTTGCGGCGAAATTCGACGAACGACTTCCTATTGGCCGGGCTGACCATCGCGCTTGGTTTGTACGGCTATTCGCCGTTCCGCGCGATCGCAGTTGTACTGCCGGCGGCGCTGCTGACATGGTTGGTGTTCGGCGGCGCGACCCAACGGCTGGGGCGGTTGCTGGCGCAGTTCGGGGCGCTCGGCATTGTGGCTACGGCGGTGTCGGCGCCGCTTATTCGAGAAGCCGTTCAGTCGCCGGAGATTTTCTGGCTGCGCGTGCTGCGCAGCGTTTCAAACACCGAGACGGAATTGCCCGGTCCACCATTCCAGATATTTCTGGAGAACCTCTGGAATGCCTTGCGCATGTTCAACGTGCGCGGCGATTCCGTGTGGGTGAATACCATCCCCGGCATGCCGGTGCTCGGCGCCGTGACGGGCGGGCTTTTTCTGGTGGGCGTCGCCTGTGTGGTGTACCGCATCATCAGATTGCGCCGACCGGAAGATGTCTTTGTGCTCGGGATGATACCCGTGCTACTCTTGCCGTCTGTGCTGAGCCTGGCATATCCGGGCGAAAATCCATCGGTCGTGCGGGCCGGCGCCGCCATTGTTGTCGTCTACGTAATTGCGGCATTGCCGCTGGCGGCGCTCATCCGCTATTATCGCCGGCGTTTCCGGACGGGTTTCGTTCGCCATGTTGGGATCGCGACGACCGTCACCGTGATCGGGCTTGCGGCGATTTCAAATTTCGGACGTTACTTTCGGGAATATCCGACGCAGTATGTCGGCTCAGCCCAAAACGCTTCGGAAATCGGGCAAGTTGTGGCTGACTTTGCACATTCGATTGGGACGTACGACACCGTATGGGTGCGGGCCTATCCTTTCTGGGTGGACACGCGGGCGGTCGGTATGTACGCCGGCCGGTTGGGATGGGACCAGGTATTCCTTGACAACGAGGCCCTCGGCATTCCGATTGATGACCCACGCACAAAGCTGTTCATTGTGCACCGTGATGATGTGGACGCGCAGGCCGTGTTACGGTCGACGTATCCGGACGGGACATTCACCTACTACCATTCCACCCGGCCGCACCACGATTTTCTCATGTACCTTGTGCCGGCAAAAGCTGACAACCTGCCATCTGCCGTTCCACGGCCAAGCGAATAAAATAGGTGTGAAGTGAGCATATGGTCAACGTAATTCCGCTTACACCCGGGCAAGCCGTATATGACTGAGGGGGCAATCTCTCCAGACGCGCTGCCTGCTGCCGCGCACG
>JBHHUI010000107.1:0-7619 GCA_046753805.1 Anaerolineales bacterium | reverse complement strand
CGCGCCAAAACGGACGCCTTCCGCGCGCAGATCGCCGACGCCGTCGCCGGACTGGCTGACGACGAAGCCCAACTCGAAGCCGAATATGACGTCCTGGACGAAATTCTGATCGAGGCGTTCGCCGTCGTGCGCGAGGCGTCGGCGCGCACCATCGGCCTGCGCCATTACGAGGTGCAGCTCACCGGCGGGCAGGTACTCCACGAAGGCCGCGTAGCAGAAATGCGCACCGGCGAAGGCAAAACGCTCGTGGCCACGATGCCGATCTACCTGAACGCGCTTTCGGGCCGGGGCGTACACCTGGTGACCGTCAACGACTACCTGGCTCGCCGCGACGCCAAATGGATGGGACCGATCTACCGCCTGCTCGGCATGGAAGTCGGCATCCTGCAGGACGCCTCCCGTACCGACTTCGCTCGCAAGGCCTTCCTGTATGACCCCGAGCGGTCCAGCCCACAAGAAGACACCGACCAGATGCGCTCCGTGCCGCGCAGCGAGGCCTACGCCGCAGACATTACCTACGGCACCAACAACGAGTTCGGCTTCGACTACCTGCGCGACAACATGGCCAACCGACTGGCCGACCGCCGCCAGCGCGAACTGCATTTCGCCATCATCGATGAGGTAGACAATGTCCTCATCGACAGCGCCCGCACGCCGCTGATCATCTCCGGCCCGGCGCAGTTTGACTCCGGTCTCTACGCGCAACTGGCGCGCGTCGCCAAACAGATGCGTCCCGAGCATTTCGAGATCGACGAGCGCGGACGCACGATCGCTCTCACGGAGGAGGGATACGACCGGGCGGAGGAACTGATCGGGCAGCCGTTGCGCGACCCGGACAACCCGGAAGACATCACACCCGAACAGGCGCAGCTGCAGGGACATCTCGAGCAGGCGATGCGCGCGGAATTCCTGTTCAAACGCAACAAGGACTATCTGGTGCAGTCCGGCAATGTCCACATCGTGGACACATTTACCGGGCGCGTGATGCCCGGCCGGCGCTGGTCGGACGGCCTGCACCAGGCCGTCGAGGCCAAGGAAGGCGTTCGTATTCAGGCCGAGAACGTCACTTACGCCACCATCACGCTGCAAAATTACTTCCGGCTCTATGACAAACTGGCGGGGATGTCGGGCACGGCCGTCACCGAGTCGGAGGAATTCGACAAGATTTACGAGTTGGCCGTCGTGCCGATCCCGACCAATCTCGATTACCGCGCCCAGCGCGACCCCGAGTTGGAAGAGATCGAATACCGCGAGAACGGCTACAAGTTCGCGTATGTTGCCCGCAAAGACGACCCGGATACGCCCGTGCTGTGGCGGCGCAAAGACTACGACGACCTCGTCTATCGCACCGAAGAGGCCAAGCTGCGCGCGCTTATCCAGGAAGTCGTCGCGATGCATGCCCAGGGCCGACCGCTGCTGATCGGCACCACCTCGGTGGAATTGTCGGAATACCTATCCGGTCGGCTGCGCGCCGAGCCGCTGCGCAAACTGGCGCTGGTATGGCTGCTGCGCGACCGCTGGTTCGATGCCACCGGACACGAAGAAGATGGACGCGCCGTGCCCGAACTCGCGTTTCTGAACAAGCCGATCACGACGATTAAGCCGTCGGAGCTGCGTCCGATGGCAAAAGAACTGGAGCTGAAGCTCAACCCCACCGACCCGGAGAATATAAAACGGCTGCAGCACATTCTCGGCCTGCCAGAGTCGGCGCTGCACCGCCTGGAGGAGATACTCGACGCCGGCATCCCACACCAGGTATTGAACGCGAAGAAGCACGACGAAGAATCGCAGATCATCGCCCACGCCGGCAAACTCGGCGCAGTCACCATCGCCACCAACATGGCCGGACGCGGCGTCGACATCAAGCTGGGCGGCGACATTTCCGAGGAGACGCTCAGCCAGGTCATCCGCGTGCTCAATCGCGCCGGCGTCCCCGACCCGTACGGGATGACCAACGAACAGCGCGCCGCAGCACTGCAGCAGCTCGACCCCGACCAATACGGCATCTATGAAGACGATGTCGAGGCGTTCCTGACCTACCTGGAGAATGAACGCACCGTGCGCGCCCTTGGCGGGCTGCATGTGATCGGCTCGGAACGGCACGAAGCGCGCCGCATTGACAACCAACTGCGCGGGCGGGCGGGCCGCCAGGGCGATCCCGGATCAAGCCGGTTTTATCTCTCACTCGAAGACGAACTCATGCGGCGTTTTGGCGGGCAGAATGTCTCCAACCTGATGGAGCGCCTCAAGATCGATGAGATGCTGCCCATCGAGCACGGCATCGTCAACAAGACCATCGAACAATCGCAGACGCGCGTCGAAGGCGCCAACTTCGACGTGCGCAAGCACCTGCTCGAATACGACGACGTGTTGAATGATCAGCGCGAGAAGTTCTACGAGCAGCGCAACCGCATCTTCACGAAAGAAGACCCCGGCGACGACTTGCAGGAGATGCTCGCGACCGAGGTGCAACGCCGTGTGGATTTGGCCGCCATGGAAGACGACGGCTGGTGGAAACTGCTGTCGTGGCTGAACACCACCCAGCCCACCTTGCAGCGGCTGGATGGGCGGCTGTTGTTCTCGTACAGCATCGAATTGTTGCTCAACGAGATGGGGGCGCAAGTTCCGGCGCTGGAGGCGGCCTGGCAGGTGTACGCGCGGGCGGTTACAGCCGCGCAGGAGTCCAACCGCGCTCCGGGCGATGCAAGTCTGCGCAAGGCCGCGCAATCCGCCGCCGACGACGCGCGCCGCGGACTGCAACAGGCGGCCGCAGAACTGCCGGCGGTCAAACAGACGCTGCTGGACATTGCCGCGCACTCCGCCGCATCCGCCCGCGAGAAGATGCTGGCCGCAGTGGAGGCGCAACTGGAGAACCTGTCCGAACGCGCCGCCGAGCGCGCGAAGTACAAACGTGAACTGGCGGAGATGGCCTACGAAGGCGCGCTCAACGAAGCCTACGAACTGGGGCGGCCGCTGCAGGTGCGCGCGGTTGCCAAGGACATGATTGAGACCGCCGCCGTAAAATTGGCGCTCTCGAGAGACGAATTGCAGGACCTCACACCGGATAATGTGCGCACCGCGGTCGCGCAACGGGTCGAAAGCGTCGCCGGCAGCGAGATCGTCAACGCGACCGTCAGACGCCTCTCCGCGCGTACCGGGCTGGACGTGGAGATCGAGGTTCCGGTCTGGGAAGAGATCGACTGGGACGCGTTGATAGACGCGACGCTGGATCAACTAGAAGCCGCCCACGACACACAGACCGCGCGGCATCTGCGCGACATCGAGCGCATTCTGGACGCCCGGCTTGTGAAACCAGAACATTTCTCGCGCGACGCACTGGGTCGACTCGTCATGGACATGGCCTACAGCCAGGACGTAGAGATCGACCAGCGCAGCAAGCAACGCCGGGTGCGCTTGCAGCAGCGTTTCCCCTACGTGTACTACGGCGGCCAGTTGCTGGAAGGCGTCGAGCCGGAGGAATTGTCCGCGCGCATCCTCGCCCACCTGAACGAAGCGCAGACCATCCAGCACGCGGGCTGGGGCGAAGCCGAACTGCAGCGCCTGAGTACGGCGCGCGTCGCCGACCTGGATGCCGACACGCGCGCCTGGCTGCAGGCCAAACTGGATAAGGATGATTCCGCCGCCCTGGCCGAGCAGACGTTCGGCAGCCTCAAAGGGCTATTGCGCGAACGCGTGCGCGCTGCGCTCGGCAAGCGCATTGCCATCGGCGCGCACCGCCAGCTCATGCTTTCCATCAGCGGCCAACTGTGGGTGGACTATCTGACAGAGATCGAGGGCATCCGCACGTCGATCGGGTTGGAGGCCTATGCACAGCGCGATCCACTTGTGGCATACAAGCGACGCGCGTATGATCAGTTTCGCCAATTGCTCGCCGACATGCGCGCCGGCGTCGTCTCGCGCCTGTTCACGTTCCAGCCGCGCAACCTGGACGAGCTGCGCGCCGACGTAGAGCGGACGTCCGCGCCCGAAGAACATACGCACAAGAACCTCGGACGCAACGATCCGTGCTGGTGTGGCAGCGGCAAGAAGTACAAGAACTGCCACATGCGCACCGAGTCCGGGGCAAGCGCCGACGGCAACGGCGCTGCTGCGCAGCGGCCCCACCGTCCAGCGGCCGGCGCTGGGAAGCCGACGCGCTCAAAGAAAAAGAAGAAGCGCAAGAAACAAAAACAACGTTGACGCCAGTAACCGACCCTCCCGCGCACAAGAAGCGCGCCAGCCGCTTGATGGATGACCTGGACCCGGAACTGCTCGAGTTCCTGAAGAAAAAGGTTAATACGTTTGTGAAGTGGGACCTGGTACGCTTCTTTCACGAGAACCCGCACACCACCGACACCGCCGAAAACATCGCCCGCTATACCGGACGCAACCCGGCTGTGATCGCCGCCGAGCTTTCGGACCTCGTCCAGAACGGACTCATGCAGTCGAGCCCGGTGGGCGAGTTGACTATCTTCACACTGTCGCCCGACGCACAGATTCGCGACCTGATCGCACGCTTCGTCGCGGCCTCCGACGACCGCCAGTTCCGCGTCAAGGCCATCTACCACGTGATGCGTGCGATGAAATAGATGTCCGACCGCGTTCCCACTGGCATTCGCGGGTTCGACGATATGCTCCACGGCGGCTATCTTCCAGTCACCGCCAACCTCGTCGAAGGCGCACCCGGCACGGGCAAATCCACGCTCGGGATGCAGTTTATCTATTCCGGCGCGACGCAGTACGACGAACCCGGCCTGGTCCTCACATTTGAAGAATTTCCCCACCAGTTCTACCAGTCCGCGGCCTCATTCGGCTGGGACCTACGCGCGCTTGAGGCGGCCGACAAACTGCGCGTCGTGATGACCAGCCCAGAGGCCAGCATGGCTGATCTGCAGCAGACCGGCAGCCGCATCGCCGCCATGGCCACAGAACTCGCTGCGCGCCGCGTACTTGTGGACAGCCTGTCGCACTTTGAGCGTATGGCCCCCGAGCCGCGCGCCCTGCGCGACTTGATATTTACGTTCGTGAACGCGCTCAAGCGTGAACAACTCACGGTCGTGCTCACACGCGAATCTGTCGAGCTGCTGGGCGCGGTTGGGTCTGCCGCTGTCGAGGAAGATATCTCGTTCATCACCGATTCGTACACCCTCCTGCGGTATGTCGAGATCGACAGCGCCATCCAGCGCGCGCTGCTCGTACTCAAGCTGCGCGGCAGCGCGCATGCGAACGACATTCGCCGGTACGAGATTACAGGCCGCGGGCTGGAGGTCCAGTCGAAGTTTGAAGGCCAGCAAGGCCTCATGTCCGGCAGTCCGCAGCGCATGGCGGAGTCGTTTGTTAAAGCCTTTGTAGAGAGCTGACCATGCTCGCAGCAACCCTCTCGTTCATCGCCTGGCTGGCGGCCGCCCTCCTGGCGGTGCTGTTTCTGCTCATCGCACGGTTCTATCAGCGCACCTCAGGGGAGGCTTCGGGCTACCTCTGGTTCAGTGTCCCCGCCGTGCTGCTGCTCGCCGCGTCCGTGCGGGAGCTGCAGACGGGCTTCGCGGCGAACGACCTCTGGACATCTGCGCTGCGCTTCGTCGGCGGCGCGCTGCTGGTCCTACTCTGTAGCCGATTGTTCACGCGCATGACCGCCCGCCAACGCCGATGAGAACGATTCTTGGGCTTGCGAGCGCAGCCGGTATTGGCAGCCTGGCCTATGCGCTGGTGGTGCTCGGGCAGCTTTCACGACATCTGGGTGAAGTCGTGAAGATGCGACCTTACTACCGCATCTTTTACGTGGCAGCTGGTCTGGCGGCCTGGGCGGCGCTGGCACAGGTCGTCTCGGTGGCTTTACAAGCGGAGGCCGCCGACGGCGCGGCACGGTTGCTTACACAGGACGGTCTCCAGCTAGCAGCCTTTCATATTCCACTCACAGCGGCGATGCTGTTAAGCATCGTTACTGCATGGCGCTACTGGGGCTGGCTATTGCGGCAGAAGTGAATCGCACCCATCCCAACGTCCCATTGCGCGAATAACGACCTTAAGCGATTATTGAACGGCCACCGGCGAGAAGGTTCATCGCCGGCGCCGGTTCGCATCATGTCTGAGACCAACCAGCGCCCACTCCGCGCTATGTTCGCAAATCTGCCGAAGATCGACCTCCACCGGCATCTTGAAGGCTCGCTGCGCCTTTCGACGCTGGCCGAGTTGGCGCGCACCCACGAGCTGGACGTACCCGCCCACAGCGCAGATGGCTTGCGCCCCCACGTGCAGATCGTCGGAGAAGGCGGCGACTTCACCGATTTCCTCTCCAAGTTTCCAGTGCTGCGCCAGTTTTATCAGAGTCTCGCGATCATCTCGCGCGTCGCCTACGAGGCTGTAGAAGACGCGGCGAATGACAACGTCCGGTATCTGGAATTGCGTTTCAATCCAGTCGCCCTCGCCAGCGCGCGCGGCTTTTCGCTGGACGATGTAACCGAGCGGGTGATCGCAGCCGTGCGCAAAGCCGAAACTGATTTCGGTATTCAGGTGTCCCTGATCGTCACGCTGAACCGGAAGGAATTGGATTTATCGCAGCAAGTGCTGCAGACCGCGCTCAAGCGCATGGATAAAGGTATCGTGGGGATCGATCTGGCCGGGGACGAGGCCAACTACCCGGCGCTGCCATTTGCAAGCTTCATGCACAAAGCGCGGGCAGCCGGACTGGGCATCACTGTCCATGCCGGGGAATGGGGCGGCCCGGAGAACGTCCGCTATGCGATTGAACAGCTTGAAGCCGACCGCATCGGCCACGGCGTGCGCGTGCTGGAAGATGCCGAGGTTACCAACCTGGCGCTGGAACGCGGGGTGGCGTTCGAAGTGTGCGTTACCAGCAACGTGCAGAGCGGCGTCGTACCGGGCGTACGCAACCATGCGCTGCGCGAGTTGATCAAGCGGGGGTTGGCCGCCACCATCAACACCGACGATCCGGCCGTTTCGGACATCACGCTGACCGACGAATATGTGATTGCGTGCGAGCAACTCGGGCTCAGCGTACAAGACGTGAAGCGCAGCATCGCCGCCGCCGCCGAACACGCTTTCCTGCCGCCGGACGAGCGCGCTGCGCTCGCCGCCCGCTTCCGGCGCGACCTGGGGCTGGAAACGGTCTGATCTAACGCGCCTCCCACTCAGCGATGCTTGCGCGGATCAGTTCGCGCGCGGTCGCCTCCGGCACATCGTCCACATCCGCATAGGCCTTGCCGTCCAATTCAAACTGGGCTGCGCCTGTTTCCGAGTTTGCGCGCACGCACAAACCACGCCCGGTCAGCGTCGAATGGCCCAACCGCGCTTGCAACACCTCGTCGATTTCCTCGATGAATGTCTTGACCTCGATCCTGGGGGCGGCCTCGCGCTTTTTAAGTTTGCGCCACTGGCCGAGTACACTCATGCTGGGTTTCTCCAGCGGCAAGCGGGCGGCTTCTTCCAGCGACACTTTCTTAACGGCAGATTCCACTCCGGCATCAGACGCCACGGTTTGTTGTGTGGCGAGGAATGTCGCCCCGGCTGCATCGTCCGACGCTGGCGCGACCGGTGTTGGCTCAACCGGCTCGGGCGCGACCGGCGTTGGCGGATGCAGCAACGCCTCCAGGTCGCGGGAT
>JBHHUI010000106.1:0-7632 GCA_046753805.1 Anaerolineales bacterium | reverse complement strand
GAGACCTTTGATTCCATTATCGACGCTGTGTTGCGCTGGCAGCGGAGCGGCGGCGAACGAGAGGGGAATGTGCACACGAGGAAAACGAATACCTTGAAGAGAGACCAGCAAGCAGGTAGAATCTAGCCCATGCGCCGCAGGCTATTCGCTGTTTTCAGCGCTGCCACGGCCCTGATACTGATACTGTTTCCCAGTCTGGCATCGGCCGGCGCCAATCGGCAAGACACTACTCCTTCAACAGAAGTCAGCCGGATATTGGAAGTCCTCAGCCCCGAGGAGCGGGTCGGGCAACTGTTTGTTGCCACATTTCAGGGTACCAGCGTTGAACCGGGCACCGCGATTCACACTCTGATCACACGCCACCACCTTGGCGGCGTGGTGCTGACGGCTGCCAGCGACAACTTCGACGATAGCGCGCCGGTGTCGGAAGGCGCCGCGGCGCTCACTGCCGCGCTGCAACAGACCGCAAATGAGGCCGCACACCCGGCCGCGGATGAAAACGGCGCAGCGCCCACACCGACGGCCTCGATGTACGTCCCGCTGCTGATAGGGATTCAGCATGAAGGCAATGGCGCCTCCGGTTCCGAAATCTACAGCGGCCTGACGCCGTTGCCAAGTGCAATGGCTCTTGGCGCAACCTGGAACCCCGAACACGCTCGTCTGGCAGGGGACATCGTCGGGGCAGAACTAAGCGCCATCGGCATAAACCTGCTGCTGGGGCCTGACCTCGACGTGCTTTTAAACCCGCGACCGGCCAACCTGGGTGACGTCGGCGTGCGGTCTTTTGGCGGCAATGGGTACTGGGTAGGCCGCATGGGAAGGGCGTACCTGGAGGGCGTGAAATCCGGCAGCGCCGGTCGCGTGGCTGTGATCGCCAAACACTATCCGGGGCTGGGGTCGAGTGACCGCGATGTTTCGTCGGGCATACCCACGGTGAACCAGTCGGCTGCAGCTCTCGCAACGAATGATCTGCCGCCCTTCCAGGCCGTCGCCAATCCGGCTGCCGATTCGGATGTGGTCATCGATGGCTTGCTCGCCGCGCATGCGCGCTATACGGCGTTCCAGGGGGCCGTGTCATCCGCCACGCGACCGTTGAACCTGGACGGTCAGGCGCTGGGGGAATTGCTGCGGAAACCGGCATTCGCGAACTGGCGCGCCTCCGGCGGCCTGATAATGAGCGACCGGCTGGGCACGCCGGGCTTGCGGCTTTACTACGATCCGACCGGTGCGACCTTCCCGGCGTTCAACATTGCGCGCGATGCATTGCTGGCGGGGAACGATCTGCTCTTTGTAGGCGATTTTGGACTCAATCCCCCAACAGACGAATTCGATACGATCGTCAATACCATCGCGCTGTTTGTGCAGAAGTATGAGGAAGACCCGGCCTTCGCCGAGCGCGTCGATGCCGCCGCCGCGCGAATCCTCGAGCTTAAACTACGGCTGTACGGGGAGTACTCCATCGAGCGGGTTACGCCGAACGTCCCGCTGGACGATGTCGGACGGCGGTCGCAGGACGTCTTTGCGATTGCGCGCGACAGCGTGACTCTGCTCAGTCCGTCGTCCTCCGAGCTTGCAAACCGATTGCCGCAGCAGCCCGTGCGCGGTGAGCAAGTGGTCTTCATCACAGATACGCTGGCTGCTGCCCAGTGCAGTACCTGCATTCCGCACGATGAATTCGGCGCGAGCGCCCTGCAGTTCGCCGTTACGCGGTTGTATGGAGCCGGTGGTTCGTCGCAGATCCGCAGCACCGATCTCTCAAGCTTCAGCTTTGATGAACTGGACGATTTCATGTCGGGGGTCCCGCTTGCGCCCACGGAGACACCCATCGTGGAAGAGCCGACGCCGGCAGAAGGCGCAACCGGCGAGGCTGATGCAAGCCCGGAACCGGTCGAGACCGCAGAACCAAAGCTGGCGCTGGGGGATGCACTGGCGGAAGCGGAATGGATCGTCTTCGCGTTACGGGATATCCCGGCGGACACCGTCGAATCAAACCCACTGCGACGCTTCCTGGCAGAGCGTCCCGATCTGCTGGCCGGAAAAAAGGTTGTCGTTTTTGCCTTCGGTGCACCGTACCTGCTGGACACAACGGAAGTGGCCCAGTTGAGCGCCTATTACGGTCTGTACAGCCACTCCGCGCCGTTTGTGGAGGTTGCCGCCCGGGTATTGTTCGGCGAGGTTACGCCTGCAGGGGCTGCACCCGTTACGGTCTCCTCGACCTCGTATGATCTGGCGCGCCAGCTCGCTCCGGCGCAAGACCAACCGTTTGACGTGTTTGCGCAGCTCCCGGATCAGGGCGCGGCCACGGAACCGACGCCCGGAGAGGCCACGCCGACCGATTTAGAGCAGCCGGAGGGCACGCCCGCAGCGGCGCCCGTCGTTCCGGAGGGAACGACCGCGACCATCAGTACAAGTTCGCTGATCGATCAGAATGGCCATGTCGTGCCGGACGGCACCGGAGTGGACTTCTTTGTGCGCAATCTGGCCGAAGGTGGGCTTACACAGGCGTTTGCGCACGGGACCACGATTGGAGGTGTTGCCCAGGCTACGCTCGTGCTCGATCGTACCGGGCGGCAGGAAATCTGGGCCGAAAGCGGGGCGGCGGTTTCCAGCCCGCTGCAAATCGAAGTGTTTGTTTCTGCGCCCGAGGGCACGCCCACGATCATCTTTGAAACGGTCACGCCGCAACCGACGAGCACATCCGCACCGCCAACTCAGACCGCCCCGGCTCCGACAGCGACGCCGACGCCGGTGGCCGAAATCGCGACGGAAGAACCCCCGCCCACAGTTGAAGTGCGCGATCTGTTATCGGCGCTCCTGGCGCTGGTCGTGTTTGGCGCAGCCGGGTGGCGCATTTCCAACAGCGACGGTCGCGCTATTTCGGCTGGTGTAAAGATCGTCCTCGCGGTCGCAATCGGCGTCGGCGCGGGCTACAACTACTACGCTCTGCAATTGCCCGGTTGGGCCGTGCTGGATGAGCTTGGCTCGCTCGGGCCGACTTTCACGGCCTGGGCCGGGGGGGGGATTGGCCTGCTCGTGGGAAGCGCCTGGCTGCGCCGGTCGCGCTGATTATCGCGCGCCAGCAAGTGTGGCAATAACGGCCAGCAGCATCAACGCCCCGGCGGCGATGGCCATGTAGCGCTGGGTGGGGTCCGCCAGCGCTTCCCGGATCCACTCCCCCGAAGTCTCAGGCACAAACACCGGCGTGCCGTCCTCGGCCGGGAAAACGCCGTCGAACAGCGCCTGTGTGAATTGGGAAATGTGCGTGGGGCGTTCGTCCGGGTGCAGGCTCAACGCCCAGATCACGGCGCGTTCCGTGCGCGCCGTGATGCGCGGATTAATGTCGCGCATCGGAATCAGGCTGTCGGCGCTGAGAAAACGTACTTTGGCTTCGGGGGGCGGCTCGTTAGTCGAAAGGTGATAAACCGTGGCCGCCAGCGAATAGATGTCGGCGCGCACATCTGTATGGCCGGTGTCGCCGCCGTACTGCTCGAGCGGCGTGTAATACACCGACCCACGACCCTGAACGACAGTCACGGTGCGTTCGTCGGGCGCCATCAACTTGACCAGGCCAAAATCTACAAGTTTAATCAGTCCGCTGGGGGTCAATTTGAGGTTGCTCGGTTTGATATCCCGGTGTACAACCGGGTTCTCCTGCCCGTGCAGGTAGAGCAGTGCGTCGGCGATCTGGCGCGTCCATTCCAGAATGTCGGGCTGCGGGATGAAACGTCCCTGCGTGCGCGCCGTCTCCATGATGCTCTTCAGGTTCTGGCCGGCGACGTAGTCCATCACGAGAACATCGGTATCGCCGTAGGAAAAAAAGTCCGATACTTTGGGCAGGTTGGGGTGGTCCAGGCGGGCCAGCACGGATGCTTCGCGGTGGAACTGGACGCGGGCCTGCTGCAGGGCCTCGGGCGTCATGTTTGGGTCGCCGATGATCTCTTTGAGCGCGCATTGCCGGCCCGACAGACGTATGTCTTCGGCGAGGTACACTGATCCCATACCGCCCTGCCCGATGGGGCGGAGGACTTTATATCGATCTCTTAAAATCGCGCCCGCCTGCAATGCCATGGCGAACTTTAACCTCCAACCAGCATTATACTATGTTGGGGCATTTCGGAATGGGGAGGCAAGAGCCAAAATGACTGATATTGACGCGCCCGTTCTAATTGCGCAGACCGGACCGCTGCGGGGGCAGCGCTGGAATCTGGACCAGGAGAAACTCGAGGTAGGCCGGGGGGCAACCTGCGCGATTCGGATAGATGATAAGACCGTTTCGCGCAGACATGCCATCATTTTCCGCGAAGGCGACGCCTGGATAGTCGAGGATGCCTCGAAGAATGGCACTTACGTGAATGACGCCCCGGTGACGGATAAAACCGTGCTTGCCGACGGCGATGTGATCGCTGTGGCGACGGCGGTCAAACTCGTATTTGTAGGATCAGAGGCCACCGTGCCGCTGACCATCGAGCCGCCAGCGCATGGGCAACTGAAGATCGACGTGGCGGCGCGGCGCGTGTGGATCGGTGGTGTGGAGATTGATCCGCCGCTGTCGCTGCCGCAGTACCGCCTGCTGGAGTTGTTGTACACGAATAGCGGGCAGGTCTGTACGCGCGATGCGGTCGTAGATGCGGTGTGGCCGGAGGCGCAGGGGGCGGGCGTTTCGGAACAGTCGATCGACGCACTGGTGCGACGCCTGCGCGACCGAATATCCGAATTCGACCCGGCGCACCAGTATGTGGTTACCGTGCGTGGGCACGGGTTCCGGCTCGATAATCCGTCTTAACCCCCCGACGCGATTTCGTTTTCTTACGAAGTCCACCTGGCGAGAGCGAGCTGCCGCTCGGCCATTTCTCGGTAGCGGACAAGCCGGGCGGCGATCGCCGCCCGCCCGCGCGCTTCTACATCCTTCGCCAGCGTTTCCATCATCTGCAACAGTTCCGGCGTTAATTCGGCTGCGCGGCGTTTTAGATATGCGGCGGCTTCGTCGTCATCATCGATTTCTAGCAACTGGTTGATGAAACTGATTTCCGGCGGCGCGCTTTCCTGCAGCACGCGCATGATATTGGCCTGCAATTGTGCGACCTTCTCCGCAAAGTCGCTGTTCCCCTCACGCCGCGCGCGTTCCTGCTGCATTGCTAGCAGTTCCAGGAATGCCTCGTCGATGGCGGGCAGCAATTGCATGATGGCTGCGTCTTGATCTTCCGCCGTCAGGAGCGCCTCCAGCACCTTCCCGATGGCCTGGCTCTGCGCTTGAGCCTGAGCGTCCACACGTCCAATTGCGTCGAGCAAGACCTCGCGCAGCGCCTCCAGGCGTGCGCGCTCGTCGCCGACGGCGGCGTCGATCCGTTGCGTCAGCTGCAGGAAGAATTCGTAGTCGATCAGGGGCCGCGCCAGAGTCGCCAGCGCGCGTGTGCGCTGTTCGTCTGCGGCTGCGAGGATCAAATCCAGGAGCTTGTTGCGGTCCAGCGTGTCGCCAAGATCGTGCAGCTCGCGCGCCGTTGCATCGAATAGTTCATTCTGCGCGCGCGATTCAGCGCCAAGGGAGGAATGTTCCATAAGCGCAGCGCTGATCTGCTCGAATTTCGCGGCTGCCTCGGCGTCGCCGCTGGCAGCGGTCTGCTGGGCGCTGGCTGTAAAGAGTTCGAAAAACAGCGGGTCCAGGTCGGCGTCTTTCTCGCGCACGAAATCGGGTAGGCTTTCGGCGTCCATGGCCAGCATCTCGCGCAAGAGGTCAACTTTATGGCGCTGTTCGGCCAGCATTTCCGGCGTGATGCCGTCCGCCTCCAGGATGTGTTCCACCATCCCCTGCGGCGTGAGCATTTCCTTCGGCTGCAGCAAATAGCCCTTGCGGCCTTCCGTCGGCAGGCGGCTCACTACGGCGCGTGTGAGCTGCCCGAGCACACGCTCCTTCTCTATGGGCGGCATGCTTAACTCCACCGGCATGTAGGTGAGCAGGAGTTCTTTGTCCGCATCGTGGTACACGAGCGGCGCGGCAATCATGCCCTGGAAACCACAGTTGGAACACTGCACGACGTTGAATTGTCCCCGCAAGAACCGTTGTTTGGCAGTCGGGTCAACAGTCGTATCGAAGACTTGTTCCAACTGCGCGGCTATGGGATTGCGGCACTGCGGACAGGCGATCGCCTGAGATGGGTTCAGCGTAACCATTTAGACCTTTCTAGAATCAGTGAGCAGTTTCTAGTATTCAGTATCCAGTGTGCAGAGGACGGAAAGCGCCCAATGTATAGCTGCTGTTTGCTGGCAACTACCTTCTGTTCGCTGTCCACTGCCGACTGATAACCGGCAATTCAGCGTGGGATGGAAAAGTAGAACTCTGCGCCCTGGCCGGGAACAGATTCAACTGCCATGCGTCCTCCATGCGCTTCGACGATGGACTGACTGAGGAACAACCCTAGGCCGGCCCCGGAAGCACGGTCGGTGGCGTCCGTGCGGGCGCGGTAAAAACGTTCAAACACGTGCTCCAACTCGGTGGGCGGAAGCCCGGGCCCTTCATCGATGACGCTGATGACGACCTCCTTGGGGGTGGTCCGGCCACGCACGCGGACGAGGCTTCCGGCCGGCGAGTATTTGATCGCGTTGGAAAGCAGATTGTTCAACACCTGACGCATGCGCTCTTCGTCCACCCGGACGACCGGGAAACCCTCCGGGAACTCGAGGCGGAAGCTGTGGCTGGACTGTTGCGTCTCAAACTTCCGCACAAGGCGCGCAGCGAGCACATCCAGCGACACGTCGCTCATGTTGAGTTGAAACGCGCCCGCCTGCAACCGCGACGCGTCCAGCAGGTTTTCGATCAGGCCGTTAAGGCGGTCGGCTTCTTCTTCGATCACAGTCAGGCTTTCTTCAACCGTGGCCGGGTCCCAGTCCGCGTCGGGGCGGCGCAACGTGCCGGCATAGCCTTTGATCAAAGAAACCGGCGTCTTTAGCTCGTGACCGATGATGGAAACGAACGTGCGTTTCAATTCTTCGGCTTCGCGAAAACGGGTTACGTCTCGCAGGTTGCCGATAATCTGCACCAGCCGTTGGGCGCTGTCGAAGATGGGCGCGTAGGTCATTCCGGCCGCCACGGTGCTCCCGTCGGCGCGTTTGAGGTCGCCTTCCACGTACAGGGTTGCCGAGCCGCCGAACGGCCACCCGCGCGCCTCGGCATCGGCCAGATCGGCGTTCGAGACCAACTTTTCCCACTGGATGAACTCGTCGTGACTGCGCCCGATTGCCGCGGCGGATGGGATCATGGTCAGCCGCGCCAGCGCGCGGTTCCAGCGGGTGATGCGATGCCCGGCGCCCATGATCAGAATGCCGTCGGCCGACCCCTCCAGAATTGCGTCCAACCGGCGTTTTTCGGCGTTGACTTCCTCGAACAGGCGCGCATTGGTGACGGCAATCGCCGCATGATCGGCGAAGGCTTGCAATATCTTGCGCTCGTTTCGGCCGAACGGAGCGGCGTACTGATAGAAAATCAACAGCAGCCCGATTAATTGATCGCGTACCTGCAGCGGCAGACCGACTGTCCGCGAGAGATCGAAACGGCCCTGGCGCGCCACAACCTGCAGGCGGCGCTCCAACTCTTCGATCACAAACGGCGTGGGGTCGTCGCGCGAGGTGTCGTCGGCG
>JBHHUI010000105.1:0-7664 GCA_046753805.1 Anaerolineales bacterium | reverse complement strand
GTCGAGCCTCGCGCTGAGCGCGAGACGAAGCGTAGCCCCAAAGGGGCGTATCGAGGCCATGAACTGCGCCAAAACGGGCTTCGATACGGCGTTTCGACAGGCTAAACGCCTACTCGGCCAGTGTTTTGGCTTCCAACTGCGTAAAACACAAAGAGGGCGACCTTGGGCCGCCCTCTTGCAGGAAAATCGGTGCGGATTACTTCGTCGCGACCTTGATGAGACGCGGCTGCGCGGCCTCGACCTTGGGAATGGTGAGCGTCAACACACCGTTCTTTAGTTCGGCGGAGGCTTTGCTTGCGTCCAACTCGGATGGGAGCGTCAGCGTGCGCGTGAACTTGCCGCCGCGTCGCTCACGGAGCAGGTGGTTTGCGTCTTCGTGGGCGACTTCGATTTCGCCGCTGATCGTGACAGTGTCCTCGAGCACTTCGACGTTCAGGTCGTCCGCCGACAGGCCCGGCAAATTCGCCCGTAGCACGAATTCCTCGGGGCGCGCTTCCACGTCCACGGCGAAGCGCAGGCCGCCATCGACGTAGGCCGGGCGTACAAAACTCTCGTTAAACAACTGGTCCATCGCGTTGCGCAGGCTCGTCATGCGACGATAGGGTGTGAGATACAGCGTTGACATTTCAATCCTCCAGAACAGGAATAAGATACGGTTTGTGATTGCTTCCGAATTGCAGGCAGTGTACGTCCGCGCCATTAGAGATACACAAGCGGAATGTAGGATGTGTATTAACGGCTGCTCGCTGCGCCGCAACCGATGGCGGGCAGCTCTCCCGTGCTGAAAGGACACTCCCCTTGATGGCAAATCAGACGATCTCAATCGCTGGCATTCACCCGCCCGTTGCGACTCCATTCACAACAGACGGCGATTTTGACCCGGCCGCATTCCGGCGGAACTTTGCACGCTGGAACGAACAACCGCTGGCCGGTTATGTTGTGCTTGGCTCCAACGGTGAATTTCCGCTGCTGAGCGCGGACGAGCGCGTCGAGGTGGTCCAGGCCGCGCGCGCGGTTATCCCGTCCGACCGGCTGCTGATCGCCGGTTCCGGCATGGAGAGCACGCGCGCAACTATCCACATGACAGAACGCATGGCCGCGGCCGGGGCGGACGTGGCGATTGTGGTCACGCCCAACTACTACAAGGCCAAGATGACGGGCGACGCACTCGAAGCCCATTACAGGGCCGTCGCGGAGGCTGCGCCTGTCCCCGTGCTCATTTACAATGTGCCAGTCTACACCGCGGTGGACATGCCTGCTGACGCCATCATCCGGGCGTCGCACCATCCGAATATCATCGGCATGAAAGAGAGCGGCCCCCAAATGGGCAAAATCGGGCGCATCATCCGAGAAGCCGCGCCCGGATTCCAGGTGCTGACTGGATCGGCGAGCGGATTCTTGGCTGCGCTGGCAATGGGAGCGGTCGGGGGGGTCATGGCGCTGGCCAACTTCGCCGCAGCGGAACTGGTCGCCGTGATGGCGCTGCTGCGGGACGGCGACCTGGCGGGCGCCCGCGCGATCCAGCAGCGCCTGATCGAGCCAAACTTTGCCGTGACAGCAAAATTCGGCATCGCCGGGTTGAAGTCGGCGCTTGACCTGCTGGGTTATCGGGGCGGCCCGGTGCGCTCGCCGCTGCAGCCGCTCACAGCTGCTGAAGTCGGCGAGCTGCGCGCCATCCTCGCGCGCGCGGAATTCTTAGATTGATGGAATGATTACGCGACCGCATCCACGGCCAGCTGCGCGAGCGTCTGGAACAACGCGCGCACGCCCTGAGCCGTCAGGGCGCTGGTTTCCAAATGGCGAGCGCCAATCGACGCGGCGTAGGCCGGCGCCCGTTCTACTTGCGGCGCGCGTTCCAGGTCTATCTTGTTTCCGACGACGACAAAAGGCTGTTGCTCGACAACTGCCAGGATTTCGTCGCGCCACCGGGCGAGGTTGGCAAGCGATTCCGGGCGCGTGACATCGTATACCAGCGCGGCCGCCCGGCTGCCGCGATAGAATCCGCTGCGCATGGACTGGAAGCGCGCTTGCCCGGCCATGTCCCAGATCGACAGTTTTACGGTCCCCGTCGGCAGTTCCACGGTCTGCGTCTGAAAGTCCACGCCGATTGTCATTACCCGCGACGATTCGAATTTCCCCTCACTAAACTGGCGGATGAGCGACGTCTTGCCGACAGCGCCGTCGCCGGCGACTACCACTTTCAGAAGCGGGATCTTTGCCATTTGGGATTCGTGGGGCGGCGCAGGCGCGGCAATTATTTCTTCCACGCGCCCAGGAAGTACTCGTGCGGAAAGATCAACGCGTCCGCATCTATGGGCGACGTCTCCAGTCGGTTCCGATTGGCCTGTTCAAATACGCGGTGCAGCTCGTCCAGGAATTGCAACTGTTGCCCGGCCGGCTCCGCGGAGAACAGCGCCATCATGGTGGTGAATTCGCCGGGCACAAAACACAGCCAGTCGCCGCCCTCAATGGCGGTGGAACGCATGCCGCCGCCAAATATTTCCTTCGTCGCGGCGCGGTACGACGATAGCATCGGCACCACGAGTGCGGAATCCAGCTCGAAATCGCCGAGTGAGCTCAGCGGCATGCCGGACTCATTCTCGTAGATCGCGTAGCCGCGCGCCTTCGCCATCGCCTCGCGGCGGATAAAGAGGCTCTGGCCTTCCGTCACGGCGCCTTTCCATTTATCCGATTCCGGGGCGGATGCAATCAATGTATTGATCGTTCGGATTTCGTTCTGGTAGTGGCCGTAAAGCTTTTGGAACTGTTCGCGGTTGATGGCCCCGCCGGCGAAATCATCGGCGAGCTTACCAATCTTGGCCTGTACGCGGGCCAGGTATGCCCGGGCCTGTTCGTGCGCATTTGCATCCCGCACGGGCGGGGCGGGTGACGAGGCGGGCGTTGCCGGGGTCTTCTTTTCGCGGTGGGCAGCAGATTTCTTGCCGCCCAGCACGCGGTGCAACCAATCACTCATTGCGATGTGGATGTCGTGAAATGGAACTTTCGTCGCCGCACCACATTATACCGGCAGGGTGCGGGAGAGCCAGTCAAGTATTGCCCGGGTCAGCTGCGGACGTACAGTGCTGAATATGTGATCGGCTTGCGCAAAGCGCTGCCACTCCACGTTTGGCAGTGCATCCACCAGCAGTTGCATGTGCGCCGGTGGAAAGAACTCGTCGCGGTCCCCGCTCAGGAGCAGCACCGGCCGGGTGCCGATGCCATCCGCCAGGGCTGGCAACGATTGCAGGTGTTCCCATTGCTCCAGCAGTTGGTCGGTGGTGACGCCGTTGAGCATCGCCGCGAATTCGGTCGCCATGTCGTGTGTGAGAGGTACGGCGCGGGGGTCCACGAGGGGGCACATCGGAATGAGAGCGCGGTAGCGCTCGTCGCCGGCGGCGGCTGCCATCGTGGCATAGCCGCCCATGCTGCTACCCATCAGGACAAGCCGCGCTGCATCGACGAGCGGGTGCGCCACCGCCCAGTCGGTCGCGGCGCGCACGTCGTCTACCAGCCCACCAAACGAATAGTCGCCCTCCGAGCCCCAGCAGCCGCGGTAATGAAAATACAGGCAATTCCAGCCGGCGTCGCGCAGCGTGCTGGCAATATCCAGATTCTTCTCCACGCCCGGCACACCATGCAACATGATCGCAGTCGGGCGGGGTGAATCGTTCGCGGCGATGTAAAGCCCGCCAATCAACTTACAGTCGTGGGAGTAAAAGAGGGCCTGTTCGAGGCCGGCGGAGGGGGTGAAATCGATCACGGGTTGAATCGTGGGGCGTGATTGTGACTGTACTTCACGCTGCACGCACTATGCCCTCCATGATCGCGCGGTAGCCACGCGCCGCCTGCTCCAACTGCTGTACCTCCACATACTCGTCTACAATGTGGACGAGCGCCTCACGCGAAGGCCCGAATCCGATAGTGGGCACACCGGCTTCGCCCATACTGTATGCGGCGTTGGTGCAGAACTGGTACGTGCTGAACATGACGGGAAGACCGACGGATTCCAATCCGTGCGCAGCGGCGCGGACGAACGGGTCATCTTCCGGCAACAACCACGCTGGGAACCACTTGCGGCTCTGCAGCTCTGTTCCGGTCGCGGATGTGTAGCGACCTTCGACGATAGAAACGTCGAGTTTCGCGCCGGGCAGGGTGGGCAAGTCGGCCAGCGAGGCCAGCACCGCTTCCGGCGTCTCGCCCGGCCCCAGGCGGCGATCGTACGTGGCGCGGCACCGGCTCGGGATCACCGAATGGCCGGGATACGGTTCGGAAATGATATCGGTCAGGGCCATGACGCCGGGGCCGACGACCGGATCGTTGGGCAGCGCAAGTTGCCCGATGGCCTGCACGGCCGGCAGGAGCGCGTGCACGGCGTTCAACCCCAGGTGCGGCGCGGAGGTGTGCGCCGGCCGCCCGATGCTTTCGAGCCGAATCTCCGCCCGCCCGCGCCCGCCGTGTACCAGCTTCAGGTCGCTCGCCTCGCCGATAACCACCAGATCGGGTTGTTCGGTCTCCATCACCGCGCGCAGCGCGACGCCTTCGAGCACTTCCTCCATCACGGAGGCTGAGATCACCACCCGCCCCGCCAGCGCGCTGCGGTCGAGCGCAGCAGCCGCCACGATCATGGCAGCCAGCGCGCCTTTCATGTCGGAGCTGCCGCGACCGTAAATACGGTCGCCGACGACTTCGCCGCCGTATGGCGCGTGCTGCCACGGCACGCCCGGGGCGACGCCGACCGTGTCGGTGTGGGCGTCGAACAAGAGCGTTGGCCCCGGCTGCGCGCCTTCGACCACGGCGACGATGCTGCCGTGTTCGTCCGCGCGCACCTGGTCGAAGCCCCGCGTCTGAAGATCGGAAAGCAGGAACGCGGTCACGTCCTGTTCCTCACCCGGCGGACTGGAGATGCGCACGAGCGCCTGCGTCAGTTCGATGATTGCTTGTGTGTCAATCATGAAGTCAATTAGATAGTGGACCCGACCTTGAGGGCTTTCTCATAGGCCTTCTTCAGCAGCAGCGCATCCGCCTCCATCGGCGGACCTTCCATCAGCACCCGCCCGGCGCACTTGTTCTCGGCCAGTACTTGCATCAGCAGGCGGTATTGCAGATCGGCCTCTTTCAGCGGCAGGTGCTTTTTCTCACCTTTGGGGCCGTACTCGATGCCTGACATGTGAATGTGCATCGATTTGAGAGCTTTTTCGCCCAGGCCTTTCTTGATCGTTTTCAATATGGCCTCGAACTCGGCCTTGCTGTTTACGCTGCCGTCACCCGGTCGGGCATGCAGATGTGCGAAGTCGATGCAGGGGGCGACCCCATCGATTTCCTGCGCCATCACGATTGTATCTTCCAGCGATCCGAGCATGGCGCTCTTGCCCATCGTCTCTGGTCGCAGGATGACGGGATTGTCGTTTGCGCGCAGTTCGTCCAAACACGCGCGCAGGCGCGGGAGGGCGACTTCCAGCACTTCCGCGGGCGGGCGGCCAAAGTAGGAGCCGGGATGAAAGATGATGTCGGTCGCACCAGCCAGATGCCCGAAATGCGCGGCGTCTATCAGCCGCTTGCGACTCTTGGGCCACTCTTCGGCGGTGGCATTCAGGTTGAAGAAATAGGAAGCGTGTACGCTGATCTGCACGTCGAACTCTTCGGCGGCGGCCTTGATCAGCGCGCAAGTCTTTTCTTTCACGTTGACCGAGCGCACCCAACCCAGTTCTAGCGCATCCATGCCGAGCGCGCGAATTTGGGCGATTGCGCCCGGCGATCCGCCCGGTCTCTTGGGCGTGGATTTTGGGCTGCCCACTGTGCCGAAGATCAGTTTCGATTTTGTCACGCAAAGTCTCCCGTGGATAAGCGTCCGAAGTGTACCAGAGGCGCGCTCAGGATGCAGATTCGTCCCAGGGAATCGGACTCACGTCGTCGTGCCGGAGCGTGCGTGGACGGGTGCGGTCGATGCGCATGATAAGGCGGCAGGCGGGGTCCGGGCAGACGACGCGCGCGTCGGTCTCCATCCAGTCGGCCGGATGGTTCTTGCGCTGCTTAGCGGGCAACAGGGGCAGCGTCGCCTGCAAGGCGTAAAGGCAGAAGTCTTGGCCATCTCCCAGGGCGATTTTGCCGCTGCGCATGAAGAAGCGGTCGCCCACGTGCATGTTACAGGTGCAGTTGCCCTCGATTGCTTCCACTACGACTTCGAGATCGTACAATTCAAATTCGTCATTACGTCGTGGCATGATCGCTCCCACCCGCCCAAGCTGAGCTCAGGCTGCGCCTTTGCGTTGGATTCTGTTCCGATGCGTCAGTGACGAATCGCTGGCAGCACGCATTCGCCGAGCAGCCGCAATCCATCCGTCTCCGCCATCCCGTGGGGCGTGCCGAATTCCACCCGCGCAGCGCCGGCCTCCAGCACGGCGGCGGCCTGCGCGGCCACTTCGTCCGGCGCGCCGGCGAAGGCGAGACGCCCCAGCAGCTTGTCTGAGATCAATTCAGCAACCGCGCGATGGTCGAATTCCGCCGCGGCGTGCTCCATACGCTGCAACAACTCCGGCGCGAGCTGCAGGCTACGGTCCAGCCGGGCTACCACGGGTGCATACAGGGCGACTTCGCGCCGGGCAAGGGCGCGTGCGGCGGAGCCGTCGGCGGCGACAACGGTCACCGACCCCACCACCAGGCCGATCTCGGCCGGGTCGCGCCCGACCGTCCGCGCCAGCTTGTCGAGTTCTGTCCGCACAAGCTGCACCACGTCTGGATTGGCCGTCCCGCCAAGTTTAATCTCGCTGACGTGACCGATGCAGGCGCGCATGAGCGCCGGTCCCCATGTGCCGAGCATGAACGGTATGTCTGGCCGCACAATGTCCCAGCGCAGCGCGTCGCCGCCCGCAGCCCTAAATACGCGCCCGGCGAACGGCTCGCGGGACTGTCGCAGCAGATGCCGGACCAGTGCGAATGCTTCAGCGACCGCGGTGACCGGCTGCGCGGGATGCAGGTTCAGGAAGTCGAGCCAGGCCCCGCGCGCCAGGCCGAGATAGGCGCGCCCGCTGCTGGCTTCGTCCAGCAATGCCAGATTGCCGGCGATGTTGATGGGATGGGACGTGAATGGGTTGACCGCAGCCGGGCCGAGCCGCACCCGCCGGGTGGCGCGCGCCATTTCCAGCAGCGGCAGCCACGCGGGCTGGTAGAGCATGTCGTTGTAGACCGAAATCGTATCAAAACCATACCCCTCGGCCAGCGCCGCCAACTCGCCGTACGCCGCCAGCGGCTTGTCGGTCTGGAAGGCGATGGAAACGGAGCGCGGTCTCATGGGCGGCCCTGGGCGCGGCAATCGGGTTGCTCAGGGAACGAATCGAATGATGTAGTCCAAATATCCCTGACGTCCGCCCTCGCGACTCCAGAAGCGGACCGACTTGCGGATGCGCTTCAGGCAGGCCTGCAGTTCGGCGGATGTGATGGCGGGGATTTCCAGCGGATTGGCCTCGTTGGTCTCAAGTTGTTTCCTCCCCAGACGCAACTCGCATATCGACTGCATGGACGCGGCCACTTCGCCGGCTGGGCCGCCCAGCGGCGCGGGGGCAGGGCGACCCCGTTTCTCGGCGCTATAGTAGCGCAGCAGCCATCCGATCGCGGAGTCTACATTGGCATCGATGATTTGCTGGTTCTCGCGAAACACGCGCACGATG
>JBHHUI010000104.1:0-7688 GCA_046753805.1 Anaerolineales bacterium | reverse complement strand
CTTCCAGCTCGATACATGGTTTGGCGTGTGGATGTCGGTGTACTGGCTTCAGAACCTGGCCTATTCATTCAAGCTGAAACATGTCGTGATCGTGGACGTGATGATGATCGCGTTGGGCTTTGTGCTGCGCGTCGGCGCTGGCGTCGTGCTCGTGGACGTAAAGCGATTTTCCCCGTGGTTATACATGTGTGTCACTCTCGGCGCATTGTTCATCGGCTTGGGCAAGCGCCGTCATGAACTCTCGTTGCTGGAAGAAAACGCCAACACACACCGCGCTGTGCTGGATCACTACAACCTGCCATTGATCGACTGGATGATCGCCACGGTTGCGAGCAGCACAATTGTGGCCTATTCGCTCTACACCTTCAGCGCACCGGACTTGCCGGCAAACAACCTGATGATGTTGACAGTCCCCTTCGTCATCTATGGCATCTTCCGATATTTGTATTTGATTCATGTCGAGGGCAAAGGCGGCGCGCCCGACGAATTGATCTACAAAGACGGCCCGCTCTTCCTCACCGCTATGTTCTGGGCTTCCTCGGCGGTGCTGATCCTCTACCTCGCTTGACCAGCCAACGTCTCCCCGCCACCGGGCGCGGCAGCGCGCCCGGAAAAATTATCCTGTTTGGCGAACACGCAGTAGTTTACGGGCGTCTGGCGATCGCGATTCCTGTGCACGACCTGCAGGCCACAGCGACGATCCGGAGCGATGGCCGCGCCGACCGATGGCAGCTCAACGCGACGGTTTTGGAGGCGCCGGCAGACCTGGCCGACCTGCCGACGGATGACCCGCTGGGCGCAATCGTCCGCAACACGCTGGTGGAATTGGGCTGCGAGCGGCCCGCCGGCGAGATCGCTGTGGAATCGGACATCCCCGTTGCAAGCGGGCTTGGTTCAGGAGCGGCGGTTTCGACGGCGATTGTGCGGGCGCTGGCTGCGCACTTCGGGGCGCGCTTGCCGGACCGCATCGTGTCGGAGCTGGTCTTTGAAGTCGAAAAGATTCACCACGGTACACCCAGCGGGATCGACAATACGGTGGTTGCATTCGGGCGTCCGGTTTGCTTCCGGCGCAGGGACGCAATTGAAGCGTTGCCCGTTGCGCAGCCGTTTACGATTGCCATTGCCGATAGCGGCGTGGCGGCCTCTACCCGCCTTGCTGTCGAAGGCGTTGCCCAACGACGCGCCGTCGATCCAGTGCGCTTCGAAGCGCTATTTGACTCGATGGAGGACATAGCACGTCGTGCGGCCGTCGCCATCAGGAGCGGCGCGCCGGACGAACTGGGCGCGCTCATGGACGAGAATCACCGCTGCCTGCAAGCCATCGGCGTCTCAACGGCGGGCCTCGACGCCCTCGCGTCGGCGGCGCGCGATGCCGGCGCGCTGGGTGCGAAGCTTTCCGGGGGTGGGCTTGGCGGCAACGTGATCGCGCTCGTGTCGGCGGCGCGCAGCGCCGACGTTCAGTCGGCGCTGCTGCGCGCGGGCGCGAAGCGCGTCTATATTACGCAAGTTCCCGCCGACGCATGAACGAAACAGTATTGCTTAAGCTCGGCGGTTCGCTCATCACCGACAAAAACCGCCGCCAGATAGCGCGCCGCGATACCATCGCACGCCTGGCCGCCGAAATCGCCTCGGCGCTGAAAGCGCGCCCTGCGCTGCAGCTCGTCGTCGGGCACGGAGCCGGATCGTTCGGCCACATTGAAGCCCGCGAGTACGGAACGCGTGCAGGCGTTCACTCGCCGGCCGCCTGGCGCAGGTTCGCTGAAGTCGCCGCGGTGGCGGCCAGGCTAAATGGGATCATGCTAGAAGCGCTGCGGGCAGCGGATGTCCCGGCCATGGCTTTCCAGCCGTCGGCCTCGGTCATTGCGGAAGACGCTGTGGTGTCTACGATGGCGGCGGAGCCGTTGCGCCGCGCGCTGCAATCCGGGCTGGTCCCCATCGTGCACGGCGATGTAGCGTTCGACGATGTGCGCGGCGGCACCATCATCTCCACCGAGGACATCTTCCGTTATCTGGCAACGGAATTGAAACCAAGCCGGATTCTGCTGGCCGGCATCGAGCCGGGTGTGATTTCCGGCTACCCCGACGGTAACGTGATCTCAGAGATCACGACAACCGGCATCGATTCGATAGCCGATCAGATTCAAGGCTCGCATGCGCCCGATGTCACCGGCGGCATGGAGAGCAAAGTGCGCGAAATGTTAGCGCAGATCGGCCGGCAACCCGAATTAGAAGTACAGATATTTTCGGGCGAAGAGGCGGGCCTGGTATTCGCAGCACTCACGGGCCAGGCCCAACCGGGTACCCGGTTACGGGCAGCCTGACAATTCCGAAGGGGTCAGCCGGGGGTGGGTTCAAACGGCGCGCGTTCAAGCTGCGCGCGAAGGTCCTCCGGCTCTGTTACCGGCAGCCGGCAGGTGAAGTTGCGACAAACATAGGCTGTGGCCTTGCCATCCACTGCAGCCCGGTCAGCCAAAAGTTCGACTACCGGCGTCGCTCCCGGAGCCAGCAGCGCCGTCACCTGATGCGGCCGGTATGGAAGCTGCACTTCTGCCAGCAGCTCGCGGGTCTCGTCATCATTGAGCGGGCCGACAATGGCAATCTCCACAGGACCGTCGAGCGCAAAGGACAGCGCCTGGAGCCATTGCGCAAACGCCGTCGGGTGCTGTTGCATGGCTGCTTGCATCGGCGCACAGGCAGCCGCGGCGCGATCATAAAAAGTACCGTCTCCGGTGTAGGCAGCCAATTTGAATAGCACCCCAGCTGCCATCGCGCTGCCGGATGGCGTTGCATTGTCCTGAATTGAGCGCGGCCGGGTTACCAGCGATTCGTGATCGTCGCTCGTATCGAAGAAGCCAGGCCCATCCTCGTCGGCGAAGTGCGCCACCATGACCTGTGCAAGCTCCAACGCCGCTTTAATCCACCGGTCACGAAAAGTCGTCTGGTACACTTCGATCAGGCCGTCGATCACATTGGCATAATCCTCAAGATAACCGTTAAGTTTTGGCGGCCCACCCCCACGCACCGTGCGCCACAATCGCCCATTCTCGTTCCGCATGGTGTCGAGGAGGAAGCTGCCATTGCGCTCGGCTGCCGCGCGATAGTCCGCGCGCTCGAGCACACGGGCGGCTTCCGCCAGCGCGGCCAGCATCAGTCCGTTCCACCCGGCGAGAATCTTGTCATCCAGGCCGGGCTTTACCCGTTCCTCTCGCGCGCGCCACAAAATGCGCCGCGCGTTTGCCAGTCGCGCGGCGATGTCCACCGGGTCGGCTCCAAAATGTTCGGCCAGCGCCGCAAGTGGAACCCGCACGTTTAGAATGTTGTTGCCTTCGAAGTTGCCACGCGACGATACGTCGTAGGCCTGCAAGAATACGTCCGCGTCCTCGGCCGCCCCGGCGGTCTCCAAAGCCTCTCTCACCTGGTCGGGCGTCCACACAAAGAACTTGCCCTCCACGCCTTCCGAATCCGCGTCTTGTGTGCTGTAAAAGCCGCCGCCGGGGTCGGTCATCTCGCGCAACACATAATCGCAAATTTCTTCCACAACAGTGCGATAGCGCGCCTTGCCCGTGACCTGATAAGCGTGCAGATACACGCGCGCGAGTTGGGCGTTGTCGTAGAGCATCTTTTCGAAGTGCGGAACCAGCCAGTGATCGTCCACCGAGTAGCGATGAAAGCCGCCGCCGAGCTGGTCGTACATTCCGCCCGCCGCCATCGCCGTCAGAGTCTTCTCCACCATTTCCAGCGCCAGCGGGTCTCCCGTGCGGTGATGTTGCCGGAGCAGGAATTCCAACGTCATGGGTTGCGGAAACTTCGGCGCCCCGCCCCAACCGGCGTTGCGCCAATCGAAGCCGTTCCACACCGCCTTCGTGGCTTCGTCGAGTGTGGCGATGGAAAGTTGAGAAGCGCCCTTGTTGAGCGCAGCGAATTCATCGCGCGAGATGTGCTGCAGGATGTTCTGTCCGCCATCTTCGATCTCATCGCGCCGGTTCCGCCAGGCCTCCGACACGCTGCGCAGTACATCTGAGAACGACGGCAGGCCGTGGCGCGGCGCAGGCGGGAAATAGGTGCCGCCGTAGAAAGGCACGCCGTCCGGGGTGAGAAAAACACTCATCGGCCACCCGCCCTGCCCTGTGAGTGCCACGACCGCATTCATGTAGATCGAATCTAAGTCCGGCCGCTCCTCACGGTCCACCTTGATGTTTACAAAGTGTTCGTTCATCAAGGCAGCCGTTGCGGGATCTTCAAAGCTTTCGTGCGCCATCACGTGGCACCAGTGGCAGGCCGCGTAACCGATGCTGAGAAAGATCGGTCGGTCTTCAGCGCGCGCCCTGGCCAGCGCCGCTGCGCCCCACGGGCGCCAGTCCACAGGGTTGTCTTGATGCTGTAACAGATAGGGGCTGGTTTCGTTGGCGAGTTGGTTGGGCATAAAGTTGGGCAGGAAAGGAGGCGTGGCTTGGATTATAGCATCGGGTTGAGGCCCGACAGAGACCCCATCGCCCACATGCGAGCGCCCGGCCCAAGCGCAGGGAGCGGTAGACATAGCGTTGAACAGATAGTGCTGCGTCCCTGCCGCGAAACCGCCAATCTGCCGGGAGGTTTCGTTGTAGAATCTTGCCGCGCCGGGGTTATGTATGTATCATCTACTATCCACCGGTTGGCGGAACTGGGAACAGCGCCAGTGGTTCCGCCGTGAAGTTTCCCACTGCCTGGCGCACTACATGAGAGTTTCCGAGGTAACGAGAATGAATGAAGCCGTCGTCGTCGAGGCCGTCCGCACGCCAATCGGGCGACACGGGGGCGCATTGAGCGCTGTCCGTCCGGATGATCTTGCGGCCCATGTGATTCGCGCTGTGGTCGCGCGCGCCGGAATTGACCCCGCCGAGGTGGAGGAAGTCTACTTCGGTTGCGCCAACCAGGCCGGCGAAGACAACCGCAATGTCGCGCGCATGGCGACGCTGCTGGCCGGCTTTCCGGTGGAAGTCGCCGCCGTCACGTACAATCGCCTGTGCGCCTCAAGTCTCACAGCCATCAATGCAGCTGCCCGCGCCATCAAAGTCGGCGAAGGCGATGTGTTTGTAGCTGGCGGCGTCGAATCGATGTCGCGCGCGCCGTACGCAATTCCCAAGAACGCGCGCGCGTTCCCATGGGGCAACCTGACTCTATGGGATACAACTATCGGCTGGCGCTTCCCGAATGCACGGCTGAAGGAAATGTACGGCAACGAGAGTATGGGGGAGACGGCCGAAAACGTCTGGGACATCGCCGCGATCGACCGTGCAGAGCAGGACGAATTCGCATTACAGAGTCACGCGCGCGCCGTCGCAGCCCACGAGTCGGGGCGCTTCGCGGACGAAATCGTCCCGGTTGAGATTCCGCAGCGCAAAGGCGATCCGGTGGTCTTCGAACGCGACGAGCACCCGCGCCCAAACACGTCGCTGGAAAAGCTCGGCAAGCTGCGCCCGGCTTTCCGCAGCAATGGCACTGTGACGGCCGGGAACGCATCCGGAATTAACGACGGCGCATCAGCCGTGTTGTTGATGAGCGCCGCAAAGGCGGCAGCGCTCGGACTGCAGCCCATGGCGCGCGTGGTGGCGTCGGCGGCGGCCGGAGTCCCACCGCGCACAATGGGCTACGGGCCCGTGCCGGCGACGCGCAAAGCTCTGGCGCGCGCCGGACTGCAGATCGGCGACATCCGACTTGTCGAATTGAACGAAGCCTTTGCAGTGCAGGCGCTTGCTGTGATGCAGGAACTCGGTCTCTCGCAAGAGATCACCAACGTGAACGGCGGCGCCATCGCTCTCGGACATCCACTCGGCTGCACGGGTGCACGCATCGTCACCACCTTACTCCACGAAATGAAACGCCGCGCGCCTGACGAGACACGGCCCTATTACGGCCTTGCGACGCTGTGCGTCGGGGTCGGTCAGGGCGAAGCCACGGTCTTCGAATGGATCGGCAATTAGGGCTGGCGCGCTGGCGCGTGCAGTCCGAGACAGAACGAGTATGACTCGCCCCGTTATCGGCGACCCTATGGTCGCACTTCCCGGCGGCGACATTTCGCGTCCAACGTATGCGGAAATCGATCTGGCGCGGCTGACCGCAAATTACCGCAGCATCCAACAGGCCACCGGCGCGGCGAAGGTTATGCCCGTCATCAAAGCCAACGCCTACGGGCACGGTCTCGTACCGATAGCGCGCCATCTCGAATCGCTCGGCGCGCCGTACTTCGGCGTTGCGTTGCTCGAGGAGGGAGTGGAATTACGGCGCGCCGGGATTACAACGCCGATCCTTGTGTTGGGCGGAATCGTACCGGAACAAATTCCCCATTTCCTATCGAATAACCTGACGGTAACGGCCCATTCGGTGGAAAAGCTCGAACACATCGACCGCAAGGCCGCTGAGATGGGCGTTCGGGCGCGCGTGCACCTGGAGATCGACACCGGAATGGAGCGTGTGGGCGTACACTGGTATAACGCGGATTCGTTTTTCGAGCGCGCGATTCAGATGCAGCACTGCGACATCGAGGGCGTATTCTCACACTTCGCCAATTCCGATGCTGCCGACCTGCACTCGGCGCGCGAACAGTACGATCGATTCATGCAGGCGCTGGCCGCATTCGAGAGTCTGGGTCAACGACCGCGACTGCGGCACCTGGCCAATTCCGGCGGCATTCTGCAGTTGCCAGAGAGTCATCTGGACATGGTGCGCGCCGGCATCCTGCTCTACGGCGTATACCCCTCCCGAGAGTGCCGGCGGACGATCCCGGTGCAGCCGGTCCTATCCCTAAAATCGAAGATTGTGTATTTTAAAGTCGTCGAGCCGGACGCCCCGATCAGCTATGGGCACACCTGGCGCAGCGATCACCGCATCCGCGTGGTGACGGTGCCGATTGGGTATGGCGACGGCTATTCGCGTGGGCTGTCGAACCAGGGCCGGGTGCTAATCCACGGCAACCGCTATCCGATTGTCGGACGGGTGTGTATGGACCAGCTCATGGTCAACATTGAATGGGACGAGGCCTACAACGGAGACACTGTCACGCTCGTAGGCGAGGACGGCTCAGAAGCCATTAGCGCGGACGACCTGGCCCGCTGGCTCGATACCATCCCGTATGAGGTTCTGGCAGGTGTAAACACACGCGTGCCGCGCATCTATGTCGGCAGCGGGGGAACGCCATGACAAGCCCCACTGGACGATTGGAAAGCAGCAGCGGATTGTACACACGTGGGCTGTTGGATACATTGCTTAAGCACGAAATAGCGCAGTGCGCGCGCTACGGCAATCCGCTTTCGCTGGTAATGATTTCACTCGTCGGCGCGCCGGACGATGACGAGGCAATCTGGCAAAAAGCAACCGACATCGTCGTACGGGTAATCAACGCCAACCTGCGCTCGTCCGACATTCCCGGCCACTACGGCCGCGATTTCCTGATTGTGATGCCCTACGCCGACAGCGCCGGAGCGACGGTCGTCGCACGCCGCCTGCTCGAAACGATGAACGAGCTATTTGCCGCCGGCGCGCTGAAAGGCCTGGGGGCGTGCGCCGGTCTCGCGCTGCACTCCGGCGCTGATGAGGCAAATCCAAAGCTACTTGTGCGTCGTGTGCAGTCTGCAGCGTTGCAGGCGCGCGAGATGGTTGTCGGCCAGATCATCCAGGCGACGGGCTAACGAAGCTACGTCTCAAACCGACGA
>JBHHUI010000103.1:0-7698 GCA_046753805.1 Anaerolineales bacterium | reverse complement strand
ACTTGAGCATCAACGAGACTGTCCGGTTTCCCCCTAGCGGCTGCGACTTATGTTGACCAAAGTGCCAGTCACCTGAAAATTGACCAACAACGTGAATACACCTCTCTAATCTCGCGTACTTGCACCCTGCGACCGCTTGCTTCACAATCAACCGGTGGAAGCCTCACACTTCGTCTACATCGTCGAATGCGCCGACGGCACGCTGTACACCGGCTGGACGCTCGACGTCGAGCGGCGAATAGCACAGCATAACAGCGGGCGTGGGGCGCGGTATACTCGCACGCGCCGACCGGTGGCGCTGGTCTATCTCGAAGGACTGGGGAACCGGGCCGACGCCATGCGCCGCGAGGCGCAGATCAAGCGGCTCAATCGGGCGTCCAAGGCGCGGCTCATCCACTCACAACGAAACGGGCTACTCCACGAGGGCCGTTAGCGAAGACGGGGCACGGGAGCAAACGCATGAAGACTAACTGGATCGCAGCTGAACTCGACAACCTGCGTGAGCAGGGATTGTATAACTCCATTCGCGAACTGGACTCTCCCCAGGGCGCATGGCTAAACGTGGACGGGCAGCGCGTACTTAACTTCTGCTCGAATAACTATCTGGGGCTGGCAAACCATCCTCGCCTGACCGCCGCCGCACGGGACGCCATCGAGAAATTCGGCGTCGGGCCGGGCGCCGTGCGCACGATTGCCGGTACGATGTCACTCCACACAGAATTGGAACAGCGGCTGGCGCGCTTCAAAGGCGTCGAGGCCGCCATCACGTTCCAGAGCGGCTTCACCGCCAACCTGGGCGCAATCCCGGCGCTGGTCGGCAAAGACGATGTCATCTTTTCAGACGAACTAAACCACGCCAGCATCATCGACGGTTGTCGACTCGCGCGGGCGCAGATCGTCCGCTACGCCCATTGCGATCCGGCTGACCTGCGCCGCTTGATCGCCGAGCGGAAGGCCGGCGACGCTGCGCCGGGGCGCATGCTGATCATTACCGATGGCGTTTTCAGCATGGACGGCGACGTCGCCCCGCTGCCCGAACTGGCGGCGGTCGCCCGCGAAAACGAAGCCATGCTAATGGTGGACGACGCCCATGGCGAAGGCGTACTCGGCAGAGGCGGGCGCGGGATCGTGGACCATTTCGACCTGCACGGTCAGGTGGATGTGGAGATTGGCACGCTCTCCAAGGCCTTCGGCGTGGTGGGCGGCGTCGTCGCCGGGGAGGCGCGCATCGCAGAATGGCTGCGCCAGCGCGGGCGACCGTTCCTGTTCAGCAGCGCGATGACGGTTCCAGACGTGGCGGCCTGCATTGCTGCCGTGGATTTGCTGGAGGAATCTACGGAGTTTGTGGAGCGCCTCTGGAGCAACGCAGATTACTTCAAGGCGGAGATGTCCGCGCTGGGCTTCGACACCGGGTTGAGCACGACTCCCATCACGCCCATCATGCTCGGCGAGGCGCCGCTGGCGCAGGAGTTCTCGCGCCGGCTCTTTGACGCGGGGGTGTTCGCAATGGCGATCGGTTTTCCAACCGTCCCGCGCGGCAAGGCGCGCATCCGTGTCATGATCTCGGCGGCGCACAGCCGCGACGACCTGGACCGCGGGTTGGAGGCGTTTGCGACGGTTGGGAAAGACCTGGGCGTTACCGATTGAAGAACCAGTTGTAGCTGAAGTGCTTTGTCGTCTGGCTCTCCGTCCGAATGGCGATCTGCCCCGAGCCACGCAACGACGCCGGAATTGATACCGTCGTCGTCAGCGCTCCACCCGCCCCCGATTGGAATGTGCCCGCGACCACGCCGGCTTCGCCGCGCGTGCCCAGCGGCCCCATCAACACATTGAACGTCAGGTTGGCTGGGAAGTTGGCCGTCTGAATCGTCACAGATTGCCCCGCAATCACGCTCAAAATCGAAAACGTCGGTACCGGCTTGCCGGAGGCGGTTGTGGCCGTGGCAGCGGTTGTCGTCGTAGTGGTCGTAGACGCGGACGTGGCTCCTTCGGGGATGCAGAGTACCTGCCCGACGTAGATGATATTTGCATTGGAAATATTATTCGCCGTGGCAATGTCGCGCCAATCGACGCCGAACTGCGCGCCGATGGTCTTGAGCCAATCGCCGGGCTTGACCGTGTACCGGGCGGCGCACCCTGCGGCGGCGACCGGCAAAGCCGTCGCCGCGAGCAGGATGATCGCCAGTGCTAGCGTCGTCAGACGTTTCATTGTGACGCTCCTTCTCAAACTTCTACAGCCACAAACAACAGGTATGATCCACACGCCAATTCGAGCCGATTGCGGCGGCGGCTCCAGGCGCGCGCTAAAAAGGATGCACAGATCATGCCAGTTTTGCCTTGACATTCTGTAATTACCATGTTAGATTAAGCGCCGTTAACTAATTAGAGACTTTAACTATGTCGTCTAGTGAACAATTCTCACGCGTGCTGCGCGAATGGTCGGAAGTATTTATGCAGCGCTCCATGCGCGAATTCAAGCGCTTTATGGAGGAGTCGGGGTTGACCCCGGCGCAAATCCACACCCTGATGCGGCTCCATTTTCGCGGCGAGTGCGGCATATCGCAAATCGGGAGCCACCTCGGCGTGACCAACGCCGCTGCCAGCCAGATGGTGGATCGGCTGGTGCAACGCGGCCTCGTGGACCGCAGCGAGGCCCCATACGACCGGCGCGTGAAGCAGCTCATGCTTACTGACGACGGCCGGGCGCTCGTACAGCAGTCCATCGACGCGCGCCAGCGCTGGCTCGAAGCGCTGACCACCTCGCTCGATCCCGAGCAGCAGGCCGCCATCACAACCGCCCTCATCTTGCTTACGGCAGCCGCGCGGCAAGCCGAAAGCGACCGCTAGATTCAATTCAATCCCTGGAGACTGTTTGTGACGATTCAATCACGGCGAAAAAAGATGCGCGCGCCGCGCGCCGGCGGCCCCATTGCCGGACCCGGGCTGCGCCGCTCGATCCAGTACCTGCGTCGCTACGGATTCGTGGCTGCGCTCCCCTACCTGTTCTTGCTCGTGGCGACGCTGTCGCAACTCGCCATTCCGCGCATGGTGCGCAACATCATCGACACGGTCACAAGCGGGGTGGTCGCAAACGCCATCGTGCCCCGACTCGACCAGATTCCGGAAGGCCTTCTGCCCCAGATTATGGAAACGCTCGGCACCACCGTAGAGCAGCTGCGCGCCGATCAATCCGGCGCGGAACGCGCGCTCATCACGGCGGGCGTCGCCATGGTCATGTTCGCCGTATTGCGCGGCTTTTTCGGATTCCTGCAGGTTTTCACAGCCGAACGCAATTCGCAGCAGGTCGCCTTCGACCTGCGCAACGACCTGTATGAGAAGATTCAGCGCCTGTCATTCTCGTATCACGACCGCAATCGCACGGGTCAGTTGATGGTGCGCGCCACGGACGACGTGGAGAAAGTCCGCCTGTTCATCGGACAGGGATTGGTGCAGCTCGTCGGGGCGCTGCTCCTGATCGTCGGCACGCTGGTGATCCTCTTCACCACCAATGCGCGCCTCGCGCTCGTGGTGCTGCCGGTGCTGCCCATAGCAATGTCGCTGTTCATCGTGTTTGGAACGCGCATCCGGCCCATGTTCACGCAAGTGCAGATCAAGCTTTCGGCGCTCAACACGGTGCTGCAGGAGAACCTGGCTGGTATTCGAGTGGTGAAAGCCTTTACGCGCGAGAAAAGCGAGCAGGCCAAATTCAACACCGCTGCGGACATTCTGATGGAGCAGCAGATTCAGCTGCTGCGTATGTTTACAGTGTTGTTCCCCGTCACGTTCCTTATCGCGAACCTGGGCCAGGCGGCCACGCTGTACTTCGGCGGCTTGCAGATCATCGGCGGCACGCTCACACTCGGCGAGTGGCAGGAGTTCAGTCTGTACCTGATATACCTCTTCCTCCCCATCGCGCAGTTTGGGATCATCATCACCCAGATGGGACAGGCTTCGGCTTCCGCCGACCGCGTTTTCGAAATACTGGATGCCCACAACGATGTCGTAGACAAGCCCGACGCAACCCCGTTGCCGCCCGTAGACGGTCGCTTGACATTTGAGAACGTCACGTTCCGCTACTTCAAGAGCGGCGAGCCGGTGCTGCAGAATGTATCGTTCGAGGCCGAAGCGGGGCAGACCATTGCGCTGCTCGGAGCGACTGGCTCCGGCAAGACGACCATCATCAATCTGTTGCCGCGTTTCTACGATCCCTCGGAGGGCGCGATCCGCATCGACGGGATCGACCTGCGCGATGTGTCGCTGGACTCGCTGCGCGCGCAGATCGGCATCGTGCTGCAGGAAACCACGCTGTTCAGCGGCACGATCCGCAACAACATCGCCTTTGGCCGGCCGGATGCGCCATTGGACGAGGTGATGGCAGCCGCCGAGGCGGCCGCGGCGCACGACTTCATCATGGAGTTTCCACAGGGCTACGACACACCGGTCGGCGAGCGCGGCGCAACGCTCAGCGGAGGGCAGAAACAGCGCATCGCCATCGCACGCGCACTCCTGCTCAATCCGCGTATCCTGATCCTGGATGACTCGACCAGCAGCGTGGACCTCGTCACGGAGGCGCGCATCCAGACCGCGCTCGACCGGCTCATGGAGGGCCGCACCAGCATTGTCATCGCGCAGCGCATCACAACCGTGATGAACGCCGACCAGATTCTGGTGCTCGACAGGGGCACAGTGGCGGCGCGCGGCCGGCACGTGGAGCTAATTGAAGAAAGCCCGATCTACGCCGAGATTTACTACTCGCAGTTGATCGAGGATGCGCCGGTCGAGGCGCAAGCGGTGCCCGCGTAATCTCCAATTCCCCGGTATTCGGTAATCGGCAATTGGTAATTCGTTTTTCAATAATCGGAGTCTGATATGTTTGGTACCCCAGAAGGTCTGCGGCGCGTGATGAGTCAGGACGACGCAAAGCCGCAAAAAGTCAGCGCCACGCTCAGCCGCTTTGCGAGCTATTTCAGGCCGTACTGGCTGCTGGTAGTCGTGTCGGCCATTTTGATCGTCGTCTCAACCTGGACGCAGGTTGCCGCCCCAGAACTGATCGGTCAAGCCGTGGACTGCTACTTCGCGCAGCCGGCTGCGGGCGCATTGAGTCAATTCCCCGGCGCAGACTCGTTCGGGGCAGCCTCCGACAATAACTGCTGGTACGCACCGGAGGCGGGCAGCAGCCTTGTGGATGCGGATCGCATTGCCGGATTGGGCGGCCTGATCCTGCGCATTGTTGGGTTGTACGTAGGCGGCGCCTTGCTCACCGGGTTGTCGTTCTACACCCTGAACGTAGCCGGACAATATGTACTGCGCAAGCTGCGCGTCGACGTATTCGCGCACCTGCACCGACTTTCGCTCGGCTACTACACCGAGCACGAAGCCGGCGATCTGATGAGCCGCATTACGAACGACACCGAAGCCATCGGACAGGCGCTCAACTTCGCGCTTATCAACGTGACGCGCGGCGCGTTGCTCATCGTGTGGATCATTTACAACATGATCACGCTTAACCTGCCGTACGCCCTCATCAGCCTGACAATCGTGCCGGCGATGGTGATCGTTACCGTGTGGTTCTCAAATCAGGCGCGCAAGGCGTTTCGCGTCTCGCGGGTGGAAATGGGCGGGGTCAACGCCAACCTGCAGGAGACGATCTCGGCGGTGCGTGAAGTACAGGCTTTCAACCGCGCCGAGGAAAACATCGAGAACTTCAAATTGACCAACGCCGCCAACCGTGACGCCAACATCCGCGCTGTCAGCTACACCAGCGCGCTCGCGCCGACGCTGGAAGCCTTCAGCTTCCTCGCGCTCGCCATCGTGGTGGGTACAGGCGGCATCATCCTGCTGCGCGGCGAAACGCTGTTTGGCACGACCGTCTCACTTGGATTGGTGGTGACATTCCTGGCCTACGCGCAGCGCTTCAACCAGCCCATCCAGCAGATCGCGGTGCTGTGGGCGAACGTCCAGAATGCCATTGCCGGCGGCGAACGCATTTTTGGCCTGCTCGACGTGGAGCCGCAGGTGCAGGACCGCCGCGGCGCCCGCGACATGCCGTCCATCCGGGGCATCATTGAGCTGGATAACGTGTGCGCAGCCTACAAACCGGATGAGCCGGTGCTGGCGGATGTAAGCCTGCGGGCCGAGCCGGGTCAGACCGTGGCGATTGTCGGCCCGACCGGCGCCGGCAAGACCACCATCGCAAACCTGATCCCGCGCTTCTGGGATGTGACCGGCGGCGCCGTCAAGATCGACGGGATCGACGTGCGCGACGTACGGGTCGGAAGTCTGCGGCAACAGATCGGCATCGTGTTGCAGGACTCGTTCCTGTTTACCGCCTCCGTCATGGAGAATATCCGCTTCGGGCGGCCGGACGCCAACGACAACGAAGTGATCGCGGCTGCAAAGCTGGCGCGCGCCGACACGTTCATCGAGCGGCTGCCGGACGGCTACCAGACGCAACTCGGCGAGCGCGGCAGCGGTCTCAGCCAGGGGCAGCGGCAGCTCATCTCCATCGCGCGCGCGGCGCTGGCAGACCCGCGCATCCTCATCCTCGACGAGGCCACCTCCAGCGTGGATACCCGCACCGAGCGCCTGATCCAGAAGGCGTTCGACAAGCTGCTGGCGGGGCGCACGAGCATCGTCATCGCGCATCGCCTCAGCACGATCCGCAACGCAGACCAGGTAATCGTCCTCGACCAGGGCCGCATCGTGGAGCGCGGCAAACACGCCGAACTACTTGCAAAGAAGGGGTTTTACTACGAGCTGTACATGAGCCAATTTCGGGGCGACTCCAAGGCCGCCGCCACCGTCGGCGGTAATGGGTATCGCGCCGACGCGAAATTAGCGGGGTCGCCGGCGTGACCAACAGGAGGCCGCCGGGCAAGCTGCCGGCCGCGCAGAGCGCGACACGCGGCCTCATTCAAAGCCCCGATCACCGCGCCCTGATTGACAGGCGACCCATTCTCCAGTGCGTTTCGCCTGTGCCAGGATCAGCGGGGCAAGCTGCGCCGCGCGCCAGAAGACGACGGCGGCGAAGCCGTGCGCCAGAACCGCAAACGCAGGCGGCGTTTCGTGGGTGTAGTACGTCCAACAGGCGCGGGTCGTGCCCCACAGTTCGAGGAAATACCCCAGGCCGGCGCCGGCGGCGAAAGTGAGCACCGCCGCACGATAGTCAGTGGGCGTGAGGATAATCAGCGCGCCGAGGATGAGCGCCATGACCGTCAACGACTTGTCCACGGTTGGCCAGACGAACAACGCCATCAGGCCGAAGAAACCGGGCAGCACGACCCAGTAGGCTACGCGGAAGAATGTTTCGTGGGCGCGCGGCGCGCCCCGGTTCAGAACGCGAAAGAGCCGGTCGATGGAAAGCGTGGCGATGGGCCAGGCTGGCAGAATCCACAGCGGTGGACGCTCCAGCGTGTAATACGTCCACAACTCCGTTTGTGTGCCCCAACTCTCGATCGCCAGCCCGCCGAAGAAGCCCACAAATACCAGCAGCGCATCGGCCTTCAGGTTCGCGCCCGCCATGATGAGCAGCGACATGGCCGCGAAGATGCCGAACAGCAGCCAGTCCATCTGCCGCCAGAGCGGACGGGACCAATCAATCCACGCCAGTTGCTCCGCCACCAACGGCCACCACACCACCCCAATTACAAAGAGCATGGCGACGAACACGCTCATCAGGTAGTAGCTGTGGCGCGTCCA
>JBHHUI010000102.1:0-7722 GCA_046753805.1 Anaerolineales bacterium | reverse complement strand
GCCCGCGCCCGACTGATGAAGGAGTACGGCACGCAGCTAGTTGCGGGCGTCACACCCGGCAAAGGCGGCGTGGACGTGGACGGCGTGCCGGTCTTCGATACCGTGGAAGAGGCCTGGGAACAGGCCGGCCCCATCGACATCAGCGTCTTGTTCATTCCGGCGCCGCTCGTGAAGAACGCCGCTCTGGAGGCGATTGCCGCCGGGGTGCAGCTGCTGGTCATCGTGCCTGACCGCGTGCCCATCTACGACGTATTGGCAGTTGCGGAAGCGGCCAAGCGCGCCGGGGCGCACTTCATCGGGCCGAACTCGCTCGGCATTCTCAGCCCGGGCCGGGCAGTGGCCGGCATGATTGGCGGCCGCGCGGCCACCGCCCGCGATTGGTTTATGCCGGGGCCGGTGGGCATCACCTCACGATCGGGCGGGATCACCTCCTCCATGGCGTATTACCTGAGCCGGGCCGGAGTGGGCGCCACCTCCCTCGTACACGTCGGCGGCGACGCCGTCGTCGGCTTGCCCCATCCGGAGGTCGTGCGGCGCTACCAGGCCGACCCGGACACGCAGGCCATCGTCATGTTTGGCGAGATCGGCGGCAGCCAGGAAGAGCGTGTGGCAGACCTGATCGCGGCGGGCGAAGTGACCAAACCGGTCATCGCTTTCATCGGCGGCAAGGCCGCTAAAAGCGGCACACGCTTCAGCCACGCGGGAGCTATCATTGAAGGCGGGCGCGGCACGCACGCGGGCAAAGTCGCCCGACTGCGCGAAGTCGGCGCGACCGTGGTGGAGCGATTCGGCGACCTGCCGCAAGCGACGAAGGTTGTGCTTCAAGAGAAAGGAATCCTTCCGTGAGTGACCTCGCCTGGACCACAGGTATCACCGAGATCAATCCCAATGAGGTGCGCTTGCGCGGTTATCGCATTGACGAATTGATGGGCAATGTCAGCTTTGCCCAGGCTATTTTCCTGGCGCTGCGCGGCGAGCTGCCTGCGCCGGAAGTGGGAAGGCTCATCGACGCCATGATGGTTGCGTCCATCGACCACGGCGTCACGCCGCCGTCCGCGCTGGCCGCCCGCACAGCGGCCTCCACCGGCGCGCCGCTGAACGCGGCCGTCGCAGCCGGCGTGCTGTCGATCAATCGCCTGCACGGCGGCGCCATCGAGGACTGCATGGGAATATTGCAGCAGGTGATCGACCGTGCGCAGGAGAGCGGCGGATCGCTGGAGCAGGCCGCCGAGCAGCTCATCGACGAGTACCGCGTGCAGAAGCAGCGCATGGCCGGTCTGGGGCACCGCATCCACAGCGACGATCCGCGCACCGCGCGTTTGTTCAGGCTGGCAGAGGAGGCCGGGATCAGCAGCCGGGGCGTGGGGGCGATTCGCGCGCTGGCCGCCGGCTACGCGCGCCGGGGCAAGACGCTGCCCATCAACGTGGACGGCGCCATCGCCGCGCTGCTGCTCGACCTGCAGGTGCCGCGTGCGTTGGCCAACGCGTTCTTCATCATGGCGCGCGTGCCGGGGCTGGTGGCGCACGTGTTCGAGGAGCAGACCGGCCAGCGCCCGATGCGCCGGATTCATCCCACCGACCACACCTACGACGGGCCGCCCGCTCGCACCTTGAATAGAATGCAAATGACCACGGATGGTCACTGATCTGCTGGTTCGTCTGAATCTGCGCAACTGCTCAGCCTCGGTCGGCTGGAGCGTGGCGGGGATTGGGGGATTAGGGGAATGTGGGATGCTAACCAGAAAACCAATCTCCAAATCCCCGCTATGGTGCCCCCGGGCTGAATAGATACGAATCTGCGCAATCAGAGTGCCATTCCTTGGAGTACTGAAAAGAGATGTCCGATCTTACAACACTGATCCCCGAATTCGATGAGATAGAGGACGAAGCTTTACGCCAGCGCACGCTGGCCGTCTGGCAGGAGGCGCTGGAGATCGGCGGCTGGTCCATGGACGACCTGGCGCGGATGCCCTTCACGCTGCTGGCCGAGAACGTGGAGGTCTCCTTTCCGGAGCATGTCAGCACCGTGTGCAAGCTGTGCCTGGCCATGGAGGGGGTGCTCAAGCGGGCGTACGGCGACCGCTACGCGATCGACCACGACACGCTCGTGGCCGGGGCGCTGCTGGCCGACGTCGGCAAACTGATCGAGTTTCGGGAAAAGGACGGCAACTACGAGTGGGCCAGCATGTACCAGTATCTGCGCCACCCTTTCACCGGCGTCGGCCTGTGCTTCAAACACGACATTCCAGAGGCGGTGATGCACATCGTCGCCACCCACTCCTGGGAAGGCGACAAGTTCAAGCGGCGGCCCGAGTCGATCATCTTCCACCATGCCGACTTCACCGACTTCGACTTGAGCCGCTATCAGTAGGAGGCACCCATGGCCCAGACTTTCGCCGAGAAAATCCTGGCTACGAAGGCCGGGCTGCGCGAGACCACGCCCGGCCAGATCGTAGAGATCACGCCGGACGTTGCACTCTCGCACGACAACACTGCGCCGATCTTCGGCATCTTCCAGAAGATGGGCGGCGAGCGGGTGTTCGACCCGGACATGCACGCCATCACGCTGGACCACGCCGCTCCCGCGCCGAGCACCAAACACGCCGAAAACCACCGCATCATCCGCCAGTTTGTCAAAGCGCAGGGCATCAAGCACTTCTTCGAAGTCGGGCGCGGCATCTGCCACCAGGTGCTGGTAGAGGAAGGGCTGACGCTGCCGGGTGAGGTGGTGTTAGGCTCCGACTCGCACACACCGCACGCCGGCGTGATGGGCGCGTTTGGCGCCGGCATTGGCCGGAGCGAGATGGCCAGCATCTGGGCGCTGGGACAACTGTGGCTGCGCGTGCCCGAGAGTCTCAAGATCGCCGTGCATGGCCAACTGCAGCCCGGCGTGACGGCCAAGGACCTGGCCCTGCACGTCATCGGCGACCTGGGCGACGACGGCGGGTTGAGCATGTCCGTCGAATGGCACGGCGATGGCATTCAGGCGCTCGGCCTGAGCGAGCGGGCGGTGTTACCCAACATGATGGCTGAGATGGGCGCTAAGAATAGCTACCTCCCACCCGACCAACTGGTCTTCGACTACCTGGCGGGCCGCGCCCGGCGTCCCTACGAGCCGGTCTACCCCGACCCGGACGCGAGCACCGTCGAACCGGTGGTCGCATGCCCGCATCGCGTGGACAATGTCGTGCCCCTCTCGCAGGTGGCCGGGACGCATGTTGATCAGGCATTCCTCGGGACGTGTACCAACGGGCGTATCGAAGACCTGGCCGCCGCTGCCGAGGTACTCCGGGGGCGCAAACTCGCCCGTGGCACACGCATGATCGTCATCCCGGCCTCCGCAGACGTGTACCGTGAGGCGCTCATCGCCGGCCACATCCAGACGTTTGTCGAAGCGGGCGCGGTGGTCGAAAGCCCGGGCTGCGGCCCGTGCATGGGCAACCACATGGGCGTCCCGGCCGAGGGCGAGGTCACCATCAGCTGCGCCAACCGCAACTTCCAGGGCCGGATGGGCACGCGCAAGAGCGAGATCTACCTGGCAAGCCCGGCGGTGGTGGCGGCTTCAGCGGTGGCGGGGGTGATAACGCATCCGAATGAATTATCATCAGATTGAGCAGCTGAAGCGGATTGTGCAGTTTGCGAGGCACAACTCATGTACTCGTTCCATCTGCTTCATCCGCTGACCGTTCAAATGCATCCGTTCCATCTGTTCCATCCGTTGACCGTTTCAAAGTTTCGGGGATGTAAATAATGAATGTACTCAAAGGTCGCGTCTGGAAATACGGCGATGACGTCAACACCGATGTCATCTTCCCGGGCAAATACACCTACACTGTCAGCGAGCCCAAGGAAACAGCGCAGTATGCGTTGGAAGACCTGGACCCGCGCTTTGCCAAGGAGGTGCAGCCGGGCGACATCATCGTCGCGGGCAAGAACTGGGGCAACGGCAGCTCGCGCGAGCAGGCGGTCACTTGCCTCAAAGCGGCTGGAGTTGGGGCGATTGTCGCTCGCTCATTTGCGCGCATCTACGGGCGCAACTGCATCAATAGCGCGCTGCCCGCCCTTACCTGCCCCGAGGCCGTGAACGCCATTCAGGACGGCGAAACTATCGAGATCGACGTGCAAGCCGGCGAGATCCGCTGCGCGGCCGGAGCGTTCAAATTCCCGCCGCTGCCGCCCAACGTGCTGGCCATCGTCGAGGCCGGAGGCCTGATCCCGTACACGCAACAGCGGCTGGCGGCAATACGCAAGGCATAACCCGCAGCAACGACGCACCAAACGTTCCACAATTCACGAGGAGAATCTGAATATGGCCAAACATCGCATTGCCTGGATGCCCGGCGACGGCATCGGCGTCGATGTAATGCAGGCGGCGAAGATCGTGCTCGACAAACTGGCGTTGGACGCCGAATATGTCCCGGCCGACATCGGCTGGGAGTTCTGGTGTACCGAGGGCGAGGCGCTGCCGCAACGCTCCATCGACATCCTGAAAAGCTGCGACTGCGCCCTCTTCGGCGCCATCACCTCCAAACCGCGCGACGAGGCCGAAGCCGAACTCGCGTCCGAGTTGCAAGGCAAGGGCCTCTCGTATCGCAGCCCCATCGTACGCCTGCGGCAGCAGTTCGACCTGTACAGCAACCTGCGCCCGTGCAAGGCCTACGCCGGCAACCCGCTCAACTACCGCGACGACATCGATCTGGTCGTCTTCCGCGAGAACACCGAGGACCTGTACAGCGGCGTGGAGTACCATCCCGTGCCCGACGCCGTACGCGCCGCACTCGCCGAGCATAACCGCGCAATGGATCGCTTCAACGCCGTACCTGCGGACGAGATCGCCATCACCCTGCGCATCATTACCAAACACGGCTCAGAGCGCATCATTCGGGCCGCCTTCGAGTATGCAAAGAAGTTCGGCTACCCCACAGTGACCATTGTCGAGAAACCCAACGTACTGCGCGAGACCAGCGGCCTGATGGTGCGCACGGCGCGGGCCATCGCCGAGGAGTACCCGGGCATCGACCTCTGGGAGACCAACATTGACGCCCAGATGATGTGGCTGCTGAAGAACCCCACCGACTACGGCGTGATGGTCACCAGCAACATGTTCGGCGATATCCTCTCCGACCTGTCCGCGCAGCTGGTGGGCGGACTGGGCTTTGCCTCCAGCGGCAACATCGGCGCGGATTTCGCGTTGTTTGAGCCTACCCACGGTTCGGCGCCCAAGTACGCCGGCCAGTACAAGGTCAACCCGATGGCCATGCTCCTGGCGGCTAAATTGATGCTCGACTGGCTGGGCGAGACGGACATGGGGACGCGGCTGGAAGACGCCATCGCCGGCGTGCTGGCCGGGGGCGAGGTGCGCACCTACGACCTGGGCGGATCCAGCACCACGCTGGAAGTCGCCCAGGCAGTTGCGGAGCGTTTGTGATGTCCATCAGCCGCAAGATGGCTGAATTCGCAGCCAACCTCCAGTACGACGACATCCCGCCCGAGGCGCTGCACGAGGCCAAACGCTTCCTGCTGGACAGCATGGGCTGCGCACTGGCTGCCGTGCACAACGAGGACATGCAGGCCATGTTCCGCTTCACGGAGAAGCTCGGCGGCGCGCCGGAGGCGACCGTTATCGGTAATGGGCTGCGCACCAACGCCCCCAACGCCGCACTGATGAATTGCCTGCTCACCCGCGCGCTGGATTACAACGACATCTACTGGGAGCAAGACCCAAGCCACCCTTCCGACATCATCGGCGCAGCCCTGGCCGCGGCCGAGGCCAATGACAAAGACGGGCGCGCCGTCCTCGTCGCCATCCTGATCGCCTACGAGTTGGAAATGCGCTGGTGCCACGCCGCCGACCCCGGCATCCGCGAGGTGGGCTGGCACCACGCCACCCTCACCCAGTTCGTCAGCCCGCTTGCCGCCGGGCGCATGTACAACCTGAACGTGGACCAGCTCGTCGCCGCCGTAGGCATCAGCGGCAGCAGCCACTTCACGCTGGGCGGCGTGGTGGCCGGCCACTTGACGAACATGAAAAATACCGCCGACCCGCTCGCCGCCCAGGCGGGTGTGCTCGCCGCGCTAATGGCGCGCGAAGGCTACACCGGACCGGTCGAAGTGATCGAGGGCAAGGAAGGTCTGATCGAGGTGCTCAACAACGTCACCTGGCGCCCGGACGAGCTACTCAAAGGCCTGGGGCGGGATTTCCTGATTACGCGTTGCGGCTACAAGGCCTTCCCCAGCGAGGCGCTCACGCACCAGCCCATCACCGCTGCGCTGAAAATCCGCCAGCAACACCACTTGACTGCGCGCGACATTGATGCGGTGCTAGTAGAGACCACGACGCGCGGCGCGGACATCCTCTCCGACCCCAGCAAGTACAGGCCCGAAACCAAAGAAACCGCCGACCACAGCCTGCCCTATGTCATCGCCGCCGCCCTGGCGGACGGCAACGTGCTGCCCGATTCATTCAGCGACGAAAAACTCAAAGACCCGGCCATTCGGGACCTGCTGGGCAAGATCAAGGTGATCGCTGACCCCGAGATCGACGCGCTGTTCCCCGGGGTGAAGCGCGCGCGGGTGACGATCACCACGACCGCCGGCGACAAACACACCGTCCAGACCGACGTTGCGAGGGGATCGCCCCAAGACCCGCTCAGCGACGAAGAGATCGTCGCCAAATTCCGCGCAAACGCCCACAGGGTGCTCAACGCAGCCGAGCAAGACCGCGCAATCGCTGCAGTATGGGAGCTCGAACAATGCCCTCACCTCGGCGAATTCACCCGACTCTTTGTGGGTGACGCCTGAGAACGAACGCGCGGGAATGCTGTACGAGTCGCAAGGCCTGCGGACCGGGGTGAAATTGGCACATGATCGAGGCGATTACATTCGATTTCTGGGACACGCTCGTGTTCGACGGCTCAGACGAGCCGAAACGTTCCGCGCTCGGATTGCCGCCCAAGCCACAGGCGCGGCTGCGGTTGCTTTCCGAAGAGATTGGACGCCACTACCCAAACATGCCGTTGGATCGTATCGCGGCCGCGTTCGACCGCGCCAACGCGCGCGTGCGGGAACAATGGCTGGCCGAACATCATACGGTGCGCGTGCCCGAACGGCTGCAGCTTGCATATGATGAGTTGCAGCTTCCACGCACGCCCGGATTCGTCGCGCTGACGCATGCGATCGAGACGATGGAAGTGGACGTGCCGCCCGACTTCGTACCCGGCGCACGGGTTGCCCTGGTCGAACTCGCGCGCGAATACAAGCTGGGCATTATCTCCGACACGATACACACTCCCGGCTGGGGCTTACGCTCACTCCTGGAACGGGAAGGTCTGCTGGGATATTTCTCCTGCTGGGTATTTTCGGACGAGGCCGGAGTATCCAAACCCGCGCGCCGGGTATTCGAGCTAGCGTCCGCCGGGCTCGGCGCGCCGCTGCATCATATGGTGCATGTCGGCGACCGCGAGAGCAATGACGTGGCCGGCCCACAGGGGGCTGGCATGCAGGCGATCCTGTTCACAGGCGCGGTCGATCGCGATAGCGCCAAGACCCGGGCGGACGCCGTGTGTGCGTCTATGGATGAACTACCACAAGTGATCCAGCGGCTGCTGCAGAAATAGCCTGCGACCGAGATCGGGCCAATGCCCGGTACAATTTGCCATTCTTTTAGTAGTTACGCGGTTGGAAGCCAAAACGCTGGCTGAGTAGGCGTTGAGCCTGTCGAAA
>JBHHUI010000101.1:0-7726 GCA_046753805.1 Anaerolineales bacterium | reverse complement strand
CACATCACCAGATCGTGCGCCAGCGTTTCGCGTTCGGAGTAGACGAGAATCCCGCTCATGGCAGCAGGCCGTCCTGCTCCAGTGCTGCCAGCAGCGCCGCGACCTGCTCCTGCAGCGATCCTTCAAAGCGCACATTCTTGCGCGTCTGAACGGGAGCCAGGTTGCTGCGTTGTTCCACCTGTATCGGGACGAGCGCGTCTCCCAGGTCAGCCAGCGTCCATGCCTGCAACGGTTTCTTGCCGGCGCGCATGATGGCGGTCAGCGGGGGAATGCGCGGGGTGTTCAACTCACCCGTCACTGAAACGACCACGGGCGCGGCGCACTCCACCACCTCCAGCACATCTTCCAGATCGCGTGTTGCGCGCACGACGCCGCCGGGCTCCACCTGCAACTCGCGCGCGTAGGTGATCTGCGGCATGTTCAGCAATGCGGCCACGCGCGCCGGGACCTGTCCCGTGTATTCGTCGTCGGAGCCTTCGCCCATCAGAATCAGATCAACGGAGCCGATGCGCCGAATGGCAGCAGCCAGCACGCGGGCGGAAGTCGCCGCATCCGACCCCGCCAGGGCCGCATCGTCCACCACCACGGCTTCGTCCGCGCCCATCGCCAGCGCTTCCTTGATCGACTCGCGCGCCCGGCCGGCGCCGACGGAAAGTGCGATCACTTGCGTCGGCGCGCCCGCTTCTCGAATACGGACGGCCGCCTCCAATGCGTTCTTGTCGAACGACCCGAGCAACAAGGGCGCGTTGTCCAGCACCGGCGTGCGCCCATCCGACCGGAAGCGCAGTTGCGCCAGGTCCACGACCTGTTTCATGCAGACGACGATCTTCATGTGGCTACCCAAAGCGGTACTGCACGCCATGGCCGGCGCGTGGATACTGCCACGACAGCGCATCGTCGCGACAAACGATCAGGCAGGCGCCGCATTCCAGGCACCCCTCGTAGTCCACGAACACGGTCTCGCCGTCCGACTGCAGGTGGTACAGATTGGCCGGGCACACAAACAGGCAGGGTCGCACGCGGCAGTGCGCGCGGCAGGTCTCGTGGTCGATGACGATGTGCGCCCGGTCGTCGATTTTGAAGACGTTGCAACCGAGCCGCTCCTGCAGCGCCGTGACGTCGTGGACCGCAGCGAGCACATTCATATGCGTCGCGCCTTCCGAAAGTCGCGCCACACATCACGCAATGGCAGACGCCGCACCGCGCCGGTGACAGTTTCCCACAGGCGGCGCTTAGGCTGGTCGCCGATCCAGAACAATTCTTCGAGCAGGGCCGTGGCCGCCCGCGGATAGAGTCCGTACAACCGCTCGTTCTCGAGGAATTCCGGCATGTGCGCGAAGGTCTGATGACCTTGCCATACGAAGCTCTCGCGCAGCAACTGTTCGTAACGCGCCAGCGCGCCAGCCGTGAAATCGTTGGCCGACTTCGCCGCGATAATGGCCTGCGCCGCCAGCGCGCCGGAGGCTAGCGCGAAATCCATGCCCCGGACCGTGACGCCGAGATTGAGCGCCAGTCCGGCCGCATCGCCTACGACGACCAACCCATCGCGCACGAGCCGAGGCAGAGCCCGGCCACCACCTTCGGGCACGGCGTGGGCTGCATATTCGACGGTCTCGCCGCCAGCCACCAGCCGCGCCACCTCCGGCCGTGACTTGAAGGCGTCGAACAGCACAGGGGCTGGAACGGGCGGCTCACGTGCGGAAAGCGCGCCCATGTTGACGACGATTCCCAACGACAGGCTCTCTCGATTTGTGTAAATGAAGCCGCCGCCCGTCATCCCCTGCGTGAAGCAGCCGAAAAAGAGCTGCGCCGCGCCTTCACCGGACGCGAGACCAAAGCGCGCCTCAATGGTTGCCGGCGGCAGCTCAATTACCTCTTTGATACCGAGCGCGAATCGGTGCGGAGCCTGCCGGGCGCGCAACCCAGCTCGCTCCGCCATAAACGACAGCGCGCCGTCGGCGGCCACAACCACATCGGCGCGCAACTCGTCGCCCGCCGAGACGATGCCCGCTACGCACCCGGCTTCAATGATCAGATCATCCACTTTGTAGCCGGGCGCCACCAGCGCGCCACGTGCGGCGACGATGTCCGCCAGCCAGCGATCGAACACGCCGCGCAAGATGGTCACGCTGTGTACGTCTGCAGATCGGAAGCGGTCCGACTCAAATTCCAGCGTGGCAGCCGACTGGTCGGCCATCGTCGTGAGTCGCTCTTTTACAACCAGGCGTTCGAAGGGAACCTCGGCAAGGTGGTCGCTTCCGAACAACTGCGGAAAATGTACCCGGACCGGGTTCAGGTACAGACGCCCGCCGGTGACGTTTTTGCTGCCCGGGTAGTCGCCGCGCTCGACCACCAGCACTTCCAACCCGGCGCCCGCCAGATGGTAGGCTGCGCCGAGGCCGGCCAGCCCCGCGCCGACGACGATGACATCAACTTTTTCACTCACAGCCGCGCCCACCCGGGCTCGTCCGGCGCCGGAGGCAAATCAATGTGAATCGACATGACGCATCCGGCGACCTGAATGTCGAACTGTCGGTGAGACATTTCACTACGCAAGGGTCTCCGGCAGCGCCTCACCCTCAAACGCCGTTATCGCCCGTCGCAGCACCTTCGGAATCGGGATTCCGCCGGAAAGGTCAGCGCCTGTAACGACCGCCACGATGTGCCCGGTGGCGACCTTGCGCGAGTCCGCGGCAGCGATCACCTCGAATTCAAAGCGCAAACTTGTACGACCCACATTTCCGACGCGTGTCCACACCTGCAACAACTCCGGCCACAGGGCGCCCGACTGATTGTTGCAATGCGACTCGACGTAAACCAGTTCGATCCCCTCCCCTCGCAGTTGGGCATAGCCGCAACCAATTGCCTCCAGGTATTCGGTTAATCCCACGTCGAAGTAGGAATAGTAATGCGAGAAGCTGACGTGGCCGAGCATGTCGGTTTCGTCAAATCGCACTTTGAGCGTGGTGTGGAAGTTGAAATCGCTCATATCAGCGCGATCACTGATTGCCAACATCGCCTCCTTCCGATTGGGCTGCCTTGAACCCGTAACCAGCTCGCGCGCCGGCCGCAGTGACGTAGCCGGCGTCGATGTCGGCCTGAATGGCTGCCGGGTCGCGCTCGCGCGGATTGCCATAGCCGCCGCCGCCGGCTGCGTCCATAGTCACGACGTCGCCGGGCTGCAGCCGGGTGAGTCCGTACGGGTCTCCCGGCTCGCCATTCACCAAAAAGCGCGCCCGCGCGCCCGGCCGGCCCCCAAAGAGGCCTTCCGGCGCCAACCGAAAACGTCCGGACTGGATGCCGAGATTCACCGGCGCCTGCGAGGCGTCTCCCGCCTTCGGTACGCGGATCACAATACGCCGGCCCAGGCCCCCGCGTTGTTTGCCCGACCCGCCGGAGTCTGGCAGCAGCTCGCGTCGCTCCACCAGGAGCGGCGTGTCGCTCTCAAGGATTTCTACCGGGGTATTCGCACCATTGGCGGGAAAAATAAAGCACTGGGCGCCGTCGCACGCGCTGCCCGCCCCCATACCGCCGCCCCGGATGACGACGGAGTGCCATGGCCGGCCGTCGGCGTATGATCCATAAAACACATTCATCGTCGCGGGCGTGCCGCCGCTTCCGGCAATGACGCGATCCGGCAACGCCTGCGCCAGCGCGCGGTACACAATCTCCGTCATGAAGTGCCCAATCTGCATACGCGCCGCAACAGCAGCGGGAAAACGACAATTGACAACGGAACCCTCGGGCGCCTTCAAGGTAATCGGCGCGGCTGTGCCATCGTTATTGGGAATGTCCGGATCAAAGATGCTCTTCACCGCCATGTGGACGTAGGCGTACGTGAAATTGAACACGACATTACCACCCCAGTCCACCTGCGGCGACGTGCCCGCCAGGTCCACGATGATGTCGCTGCCGGCAATCTCCACGGCGGCCTCGATCACAATATCGTCGCGCCCTTCCATCTGCTCGATCACGCCCTGCGCGCGGTACACGCCGTCGGGCACCTCGGATATCGCCGCACGCAAGCTGCGCTCGGTGCGGGCCAGAATTTCGTCTGCCAGGGCGTCCAGCCCATCCAGATCGTATTCATCCAACATGCGACCGACCTGCTGCGTGCAGACGTGATTAGCCGCGATTTGGGAGCGGATGTCGCCCACGACCTCCTCCGGCGTACGGACGTTCCAGCGAATCAGGTCCAGCACAGCTTCGTTTAGCTGGCCGCCGTCGTAGAGCTTAACCAGCGGGATAAACAGCCCTTCTTCGTGTACGTCGTGATTGTCCGAGGCCACGCGGCCGCCGATGTCGGAGTGGTGGAATACGCAGGCGGTGAATGCCGTGAGGCGGCTACGATGGAAGATCGGGCTGAGCACGCAGACGTCATTAAGATGCCCAGCCAGCGCCCAGGGATCGTTGGTGATGAATACATCGCCAGGTTGGAAGCGGTTGGCCGGCAACTGCTGCACGAGTCGTTTGACACCCAGCGCCATCGCACCCGACTGGCCCGGCGTGGCGAAAGAACCCTGCGCCAGTTCACGGCCCTGCCGGTCGGTGAACATACAGGTGTAATCGTGAGCGTCGCGCAGCAAGCTGGAGAAGGCGGTGCGCGCCACGGCGGCGTCGGCCTCATCCACAATGGAGATCAGGCGGCGCCACAGGATTTCGAGGGTGACGGGGTCGAATGGGTGGGACATGTTTGAATGGTGAATTGTGAATGGTGAATTGTGAATGGGGCGTGATGTGTCGCTGGGCGTCTATCTTTGTCGGTTGGTCGCCGTCTTGATGCTAGCGTTGATGATGCGGCAGAGCTCGTCGCATTCCTGCGTGATGGCTTCCAGAGTCGAAGCTTGCTGCAGTCCGCTGCGCCCAATAATCTTGAGCCATACTCGCGATTCATTTAGCTCCTTCAAGCAAAGTCGCATTTTATGGACAAAGTCTCTCGTGCTCTCGGCGCCACGGGCCTCAGCATAGTGAGCGGCTGGAGCGGTACCGCTGCGAATCAGTTGGCTGGCAATGGGCTTGCCGATCAGGTCTTTCGGCAGCTTGCTGCAGAGCTTCAGGATCGCCACGGCGAAATCGATCAAACGCTCCTCGATGTCATCGCCCTTTGCCATCACACGCCCTCATTCACAATTAACAGTTCATCATTCAAAATTTACAATACACCATTACTCAGCTCAATCCATAAAAACCCATATTCATCCACCGATACCGCCGCATCTTCGCCGATGATGACGGTCGATTCTCTTTCTTCGACAATGGCCGGGCCGGCGAACGCTGCCCCCGGGGCAAGCCGATAGCGGTCGTAGACGCTGTGCGGGACAAAATCGCCGGCAATGTTCGAATACGCCAGCCGCTCGCCTTTAAGCGCTATCTCCGCGCCGGCGCCGCCGGCTGTGTGTCCATCGGGCGCGGTCACGCGCGGCAGCTCCAGCAGCCGCACCGGCAGGCTGGCGCGCACTCGGAAGTTGACAAACTCCACCGGCGAGTCGGGATAGGTACGCCCATAGAGCTTTTCGTAGGCGGCGTCAAAGCGCGCCCGCAGTATGTCTGGATCAAGCTGCTCGAAGTTCGCCTCCGGGATGGCCAGATTGGTCTCCGAGCCCTGGCCCACAAAGCGCGCGTCCACCGAACGCGTGTAGGTGATCTCGTCGCCGGCGCCGGCCGTGCGCAGGGTCCGGGCCCCCTCCGCCTCCATCTGGCGGAAGAGGGACTCGATCTCGCCAAAGTCGGCGCTGCGCAAGGCCACCTTGTGACTGCGCACCAGGTCGAATGCACGCGGCGCGGTAAAGAAACCGAGCGCCGAACCGACGCCCGCATTGGGCGGCACGATCACGCGCGGCGCGCCCAGCTTGCGGGCCAGGCCGTACGCATGCACCGGGCCTGCCCCTCCAAACGCGGCCAGTGTGACCAACGCAGGATTCCCGCCGCGTTCCGCGATGTGCGTCCGTGCGGCGGCCGCCATCGTCTCGTTGATCAGGTCGTGGATGCCCCACACGGCCTGCAGATAGGGAATCCCGAGCGGCTGAGCAATGCATTCTTCGATCCCGCGCCGGGCGGCTTCGGCGTCCAACCGCATCTCTCCGCCCAAGAAGTAGTCGGCGTCCAGATAGCCGAGCAGCAAGTCCGCATCGGTGACGGTTGGCTCGCGGCCGCCGCGGCCGTAGCAGATGGGGCCCGGGTCCGCACCGGCGCTATCCGGTCCCACCTGCAGCGTCTCCAGGCGGCTCATGCGGGCGATGCTGCCGCCGCCCGCGCCGATCTCCATCAGGTCCACAACTGGCACCTGAATCGCGAGGCCACTGCCCTTCATGAAGCGTTGCACGCGCCCGACTTCAAAGGTGGGTACCACCCCAACTTCGCCCCCCTGAATGAGGCAGGATTTGGCCGTGGTGCCGCCCATGTCGAAACAGAACATTTCGGGCAGACCAAAGAGTTTGCCATAGTACTGCCCGGCAATGACGGCTGCCGTTGGCCCCGACTCGATGATCCGCACCGGGAATTCGGCGGCCGTCTCCACTGAGGTGACGCCGCCGCTCGAAAGCATGATGAACAGCCGCCCGCTAAAACCCAGCGACTGCAGGCGTTCGGACAGTCGTCGCAGATATCTACCGGTGAGCGGCTTGACGTAGGCGTTGGTGACCGTGGTGCTGGTTCGCTCGTATTCGCGGATTTGCGGCAGGACTTCATACGAGATCGAAACGGAAACCTGCGGCGCTTCGGCGGCGATGATCTCGCGCAGGGCCAGTTCGTGCGCCGGGTTCTCAAACGAATTGAGCAGGCAAACCGCCATGGAATCAACGCCCAGCGAGACCAATTCGCGCACTACAGCGCGCGCCTGTTCTCGATCGAGCGCTTGCAGCACGCTGCCGTCGGCGCGCACGCGTTCGTCCACTTCCAGACGCAGCCGGCGCGGGATCAGCGGGGCGGGAAATTCCGCAAAGATATCGTAGGGTGCATAGCGGATTTCGCGGCCTAGTTCGAGCACATCACGGAAGCCACGCGTTGTGATCAGGCCCGTGGCTGCGCCCTTGCGCTCGATAATGGCATTAATGACCAGCGTCGTGCCGTGGATCACTTCCTCGAGCCGCGCTGCCAGATCGGGCGTGCGCTGCTCCAGTTCGAGCAGGCCTTGTTCGACCGCATCCGAAGGATCGCCGGGGGTTGTGAGGCACTTATGAACGGAGATCGCGCCGGTTTCGTCGTCGAGCAGCACAAAGTCCGTGAAAGTCCCGCCAATGTCGCATCCGAGGCGCATGGTGATGTCAATGGGGACGCAATCTCCAATTACCAGTTCGTAATTAGGGTAACTAGATTACGCCCCGCTCCTCTAAGTCTGCTAACCGATCCGAGTCGAACCCCAGTTCCGCGCCGAATATGGATGCGTTGTGCTCGCCCAGGCGCGGCGGGAAGGCGAGCGTCGCAACCTGCTCCACGCCGACTTCGGCAAGCGGCGGCAGCGGGACTTCCAGCCCCGACCGCTCATCGCGCACGTGACGCAGCCCGACCTGTACAAGCGGCTCTTGCAGCACTTCGGCCATGGCGTTGGCTTTGGCAACCGGGATGGCGAGGGTGTTGAGCTTGGCGATCAGGTTCGCCGTTGTCCAACTGCGCGTGCAGTCCGACAGCCGCGCGTTGAGATTCTGCACGTCGGCGATACGGCCTGCGTTGTGCGCGTAGGCGGGAGTCGCCAGCGCTTCAAAGCCATCCAGAGCGGCAAGTCCTTCCC
>JBHHUI010000100.1:0-7730 GCA_046753805.1 Anaerolineales bacterium | reverse complement strand
CCGCGCCGCGCCACGACCGCCACTGCGCGCCGTAAACGGGGCCCAGGTCGCCGTCTTCCGAGGCCCATTCGTCCCAGATTGAAACGCCGTGTTCCTGAAGGAACTGGACGTTGGTGTCGCCGCGCAGCATCCAGAGTAGTTCGTAGATGATTGATTTCAGGTGCAGTTTCTTGGTCGTGAGCAGGGGGAACCCCGCGCCCAGGTCGAAGCGCATCTGATAGCCGAAAACCGAGATCGTTCCAGTGCCGGTGCGATCACCCTTGGCGACGCCGTTTTCCATTGTGTAGCGCACTAGGTCGAGATACTGCTTCATGGCCGCAGCGCTCCTTCCGTGTACTGGGCGTGTATCTCGCGCGCGGTCGCGATGTCAGCGTGAACCTGAGCGATGAGGGCGTCAACGCTTTCAAATTTCTTTTCCGGCCGCAACCGGGTATGAAAATCGAGCGCGATCTCCTGACCGTACAGATCGCCTTCAAAGTCAAGCAAGTGCGCCTCAATCGACACGTGGTCGTTTTCGTCGTCGAATGTGGGCCGGAAGCCGATGTTGGTCGCAGCCGCATAGCGATCGCTGCCCACGAACGCTGTACAGGCATAAACGCCGACCGCAGGATACGCGCGCTCCGCCCAGAGGTCCAGATTGGCGGTGGCGACGCCAATCGTCTGCCCGCGCTTCTTGCCTTCCACGACTACGCCCGGGATGCGAAACGGGCGGCCGAGACAGCTAGTCACTTGTTCGATGTCGCCGGCGCGTAATGCAGCGCGAACCCGGCTGCTCGACACGACTTCGCCGCCGCGTGTGACGGGTTCGCAAACATGCACAGTTACACCGGTCTGCGGACTGCGCTCCCGGAACCAGTCCAGTGTTCCTTCGCGGTTGTGTCCCATGGCGAAGTCAGGCCCGGCCCATATCTCGCGCACGTCCAGATGGGCTTGCAGGCGCTGCAGGAACTCGCCCGCAGTGATCAACGACGTTTCGTGATCGAACGGATGCGTGACCACCAGGTCGATGCCAAATTCTGCAAACAATGCGGCTTTTTCAGCCGGGCTGGTGATGTAGAAGGCCGGTTCGCGGCCGCGCAAGACGACTGCCGGGTGTGGATAAAACGTCAGCACGCCGGCGCGCATGTCGCGGGCGTGGGCCGCCGCGACCATTTTCGTGATCAGCCGCCGATGCCCGACATGGACGCCGTCAAACGTTCCGATGGTGAGCACGGTCGGCTGGTCGGGACGGATCGATTCAAGAGAGGTTATCAGGTCCATCAAGAAGACACTAGCACTTTACGCGGACGCCATTGCATCTTTGTTGTGTCCGCCTCCACAATGGCGATGAGTTGGCCCCGCGAATTATACGCGCGCCCCATGCCGACCACAGAATCTTCTAGTGGGACCGCGTTGCCATGCGCCAGCCGCTGCTCCTGGTCGGGCGGAAATACTATACGCGGCCAGTGGGTGAGGCCGGCGTCTGGCGGCAGCAATACCTCTCTGGCGCGCCGGTTCGCAAAGGCCTGTTCCAATTCGTCCACGGTGTGCGCCACTGCCAGCGTAAGCGACCCGGCGGCAGTGCGCCGGAGGGCCGTCAGGTGCGCTCCGCAGCGCAGGCGCTCTCCGAGGTCGTGGGCAAGCGAGCGAATGTAGGTACCGGCGCTGCAATGGATGTTCAACGTTACATCGGGAAACGCGAAATCGACAAGCTCGAGCAACTTGATCTCGATAGCGCGAGCTTGCAGCTCCACATGTTCACCGCGTCGGGCGCGGGCGTACGCCGGCACACCTTTTGTTTTAACAGCGGAGTAGGGTGGGGGGCGTTGCGAGATATGACCCCGAAATTCTTGCAACGCCTGCTCCAGTTCGCTCCGGCTGACCGACATTGAGTGCGTGCGCACGACTGCGCCGGCTGCGTCGTATGTGTCAGTGCTTGAACCCAGCCGGAGCGTGGCGGTATAGTGCTTGTCATGTCCGAGCAAGTATTCACTTAATCGCGTTGTTGCACCGATGCAGACAACCAGCACGCCCGTGGCCAGTGGATCAAGCGTTCCGGCGTGACCGACGCGGCGCACGCGCGTCCATCGGCGCACACGGTTCACGATGTCGTGCGAGGTGGGCCCGGATGGTTTGTCAACTACCAGGAGCGCATTCACGCGTCAGGAAGTGGGGTTGTGGTCCCGATAGACCTGCAGGGCGCGCCGAGTCCGTTCGAGAACAAGCACCTCCGCTTCGTCCAGCGTAATATCGGCGAGGGTTGCGCCGGCGGCGGCCGAGTGTCCCCCTCCGCCGAAATCGGCTGCAATGGCAGACACGTCCAGACCGGCCCGGCTGCGCCAGCTTACCTTGACGACGCCGCCATCCCGTTCCACAAGTACAATCGCAACGTCGATGTCGCGCACAGTCCGCAAGATATTCGTGACGTCGGCGTCGCCCTGCCCCCAGTAGCCGACGCGCTGCTTCGCGCTGAGCGGCAGGCGCGCCCAGATCAGGCCGTCGTCCCGTTCAAGGTTGACAAACGCCTCGCCCCACAATTTCACCGCTGCGAATGAACGCTTGTTGAGCGTTTCGAAGTATATCGAACTGAGGTTGGCTCCGGCCTCCATGAGAAGTCGGGCTGTGGACAGCGTCTCCCCGGTTGTGCTGTCCGTGCTGAAGCCGATCGTATCGGAGACCAGGCCGGTGAGCAGGCAGGTGGCAATCGCGCTATCGAGGCCCATGCCCAGGTCCGGCAATAGACGCGCCAGCACTTCGGTTGTCGAGGCCGCCTCCGGCTCGACGATATTGATCGCGCCAAACAGTGTATTGCTGATGTGGTGATCGATGTTAACGTCCACACGTTCGCCCGGCATGCCGGTGCGGTCGAAACTTGCAGCGTCGACGGAAATGGTCAGGTCTACTGCGTCGGGTAGCGATTCCACGACCTCGTCGAAGCCCGGCAGGAAGGCAAACGCCTCGGGCAGCGGATCGACGCAGGCGTACGAAACGGGCTTTCCGGTAGACCGCAGCGCCCACGCCAGCCCCAGCAGCGCGCCGACTGCGTCGCCGTCCGGGTTGACATGGGTGAGGATGCCGATATGCTTGGCGTCGGCAAGTCGGCTGCGTAGCGCCCGGCGATCAGGACTCTGTGGTGTCATCGCGCCGGGGGACGGGATTTCGCAGGGTGTCGAGCAGCCCTTCAATGCGCGCCGCGCGCTCGGGCACAAAGTCCCAGTGGAAGATCAATTGCGGCGTGCGGCGCACCCGCAGCCGCGCAGCGAGTTCGCTGCGTAAAAAGCCACGGGCATGTTCCAGGGCTGCAAGCACATCGTCGCGGTTGTCGGAGCTTCCGTCGGCGGTGCAGACCCAGATGTTGGCAAACTCCAACTCGCGGTCGACGCGCACGTCGGTGACGGTGACAAGCGCCAAACGTGGATCGGCGGCTGCGGTTTGGATCAGACGCGCGAGTTCAGACTGGATACGGTGGGCGACGCGCTTGGGCCGTTTCCCTGCCGAACTGCGCCCCATTTACACTACCTGCTGCGAGACGAAGCACTCGATGACGTCGCCCTCGTGAAAGCCGTCAAACCCGTCAAGCCCGATGCCGCACTCAAAGCCCTGCCGAATGTCGCGCACATCGTCTTTCTCGTGCTTGAGTGAGCTTACCGATCCGGAGTAAAGCTCGTCGTTGCGGCGCAACACGCGTGCGTTGGCGTTGCGCCGTAATTCGCCCTCGAGCACATAGCAACCGGCAATCTGCCCCAGGCGCGGGATGCGAAAAACGGCGCGTACTTCCGCGCGGCCGATGGTGACATTTTCAAACTTCGGTTCGAGCATGCCGGCCAACGCTTTGTCGACGTCTTCGACAAGGCGGTAAATCACGTCGTAGCGGCGGATCGATACGCCTTCCTTCTCGGCCAGGCGCTGCGCGGCCTGATCCGCCTCCACACTGAAGCCGATCACAATCGCGCGGGACGCCGAGGCCAACCGCACATCATTCTCACTAATGTTGCCGGTGCCCGTGTGGAGCAGCCGCACTTTCAGATCGCTGTCCCCCAGCTTTTCGAGTGACGTCACAATTGGCTCAAGCGAACCTTGCACGTCGGCCTTCACAATCAGGTTCAGTTCTTTGGCTTCGCCGGCCAGGAACTGCGCGAATACCTGGTCGAGGCTTATGGCCGGCGGGGCTTTGCGAGCGGCTATTTTCTGAGCCGCCTTGCGTTCGGCGGCAATCGTACGCGCCTCGCGGTCGTTCTGGGCGACGTGGAACAAGTCTCCGGCCGTGGGGACGCTCGACAGCCCCAGCACTGATACGGGCGTCGAGGGCGGCGCCTTGCTAATCTTGTCGCCTTTGTCGTTGAACATGGCGCGAATGCGTCCACTCACGGCGCCGGCCACGATGGAGTCGCCGGCGCGCAGGGTGCCGTTCTGCACAAGCAGCGTGGCAACAACGCCGCGTGATTTGTCCACCTCGGCCTCAATTACGGTTCCTGCAGCTGGCGCTTCCGGATTGGCTTTAATGGCGGTCTCGTCGGCCACGAGCAGGACGGCTTCGAGGAGGTCGTCCACGCCGGTGTTCTCTACTGCTGAAACAGGCACAACGATTGTGTCGCCGTCCCAATCGTCCGGTTGCAGGCCAATTTCGCTAAGCTGGCGCTTGACGCGGTCGGGATTGGCGTTGGCTTTGTCGATTTTGTTAAGTGCGACCACCACCGGCACCCGCGCGGCCTTCGCATGCGCAGCGGCCTCGCGGGTCTGCGGCATGACGCCATCGTCAGCGGCGACGACGAGAATAGCGATGTCCGTCGCTTGCGAGCCGCGCGCGCGCATGGCCGTGAACGCCTCGTGGCCGGGTGTGTCCAGAAAGGTAATCTTGCGACCGGCTTGCTCGATTTGATAGGCGCCGATGTGCTGTGTGATGCCGCCGGCCTCGCCCACGGCAACGTCAGTCTTGCGGATGACGTCCAGCAGGCTGGTCTTGCCGTGGTCGACATGGCCCAGAACTGTGACGACCGGCGGACGATTGACGAGATCGGCCTCGTCTTCAGCCGCGATCAGCCGCCGCCAGGCGGGAGCGTCGTCATCGTCGGCGGCTTCGGCCTCCGGCTTGTGCTCGACGGCGTGAAGTTCGATGCCCAACTCGGCCGCGACGATTGCAGCCGTGTCAAAATCGATCTGCTGGTTAATGTTTGCCATGACGCCGTTTGACATGAGTTTCTTGATCAGGTCAATCGGGCTGGTTTCTATCAGATCGGCAAGCTCGCGTACCGTAACGTACGCCGGGATGTCTACTACTCGTGTTCCGGTCTTGCTCATGATTTCACTCTCCACCCTCGTCCGCGGCGGCGATAGTGTCCGCAAACTCGCGTAGTCGCGCGACATCGTCGCTGGTGATTTCTGTTTTCAGTGCATGCCTCAGAATATGTTCGATATCAGCAAGCGCCCGTTCCCAACAGTCGGCGCTGCGGTGCAGGTAAGCGCCGCGCCCCGCCTGCCTGCCGGTTGGGTCTACCAGCACGCCGAGCGGCGTGCGTACCAGCCGCACCAGCGCGCGCTTGTCGCCGGTCTCACGGCACGCAACACATGTGCGTGCGGCGATCCGCCGTGGGCGACCCTTTCGCCGCCGCCCCGCGCGTGATACGGGCGCCATCTATTCCTCCAGTTCATCCCATGCGCCCCGCAGCCGGCTAGGTTTGCGATGCCGCGTGGCAATGAAAGCGCCGACCTCCTCGTCGTATGTAATCGTGCGCTTTTTCTTTTTCTTCTTTTTCTTTTTCTTGGTTGTAACGAGCTCAAGCTTCTCGACCTCGTCGCGGTCGATGATCTCTTCTTGGATAATCGCCTCGTCGAACGGCACGTCTTCGGCGACCGGTTCGATCGGTCCTTCAACCGGCTCCGGCGCGACAGGCTCCAGTTCGGCGGCGGTCTCCACAGCGTCCTCTGCGGCTTCTTCTGCGACGACGGTTTCTTCAGTTGTGGTTTCGGCTTCTTCGGACGCAGCAGCCGCTTCCGACTCCAACTCGGGTTCGGGTTCTTCAACAACCGGCTGCGGGTACTCGTGTTCTCGCAGCCAGGTGGCAAGATTCTCCATCACTTTGGGGCCGATGCCGGCCAGCGCCAAAACACGGTCTGGAAACGCAATCAGCGTCTCTAGCAATTGTCCGGCTGTTTCAAACTTGGCCTCCAGGAGCGTTTCGAGCAGGCGCGGCGTGATGGCGTCCACATCCGGCAGCGGCGTTTCATAAGCCGTCGGCGGAATATCTTTACGCACCTCGGCGAGGAGCGCCTCTTGCGCCGCACGCGCCGCGGCGTTTCGCTCCATCCGGAAGCGCTCGTAGCGAATCACCAGCGCGGTCAGGACGGCGAATTCCTCCGGCATGATCGGCTTGCCTTCGGCTTTCTTCGCGAGCGTCATCTTGGCCTGCTGGATCTGCTCGGCCAGTTCCTCTACGATGTCGGCCAGTTCAGGATCTTCTTCAAATGCTTGCATGCATTCCTGAGAGGCCTCGGTGAGGCTCTTAATGTCGATGCGCCAGCCCGTCAGTTTGGCAGCCAGTCGCGCGTTCTGGCCTTCGCGGCCGATGGCTAGAGACAACTGGTCGTCGGGCACGACGACAGTGGCCGTGCGCCCGTCATCCGCGAAATCGTCCAGAAACACGCCGGTCACCCGGGCGGGGCTGAGCGCCTTGGCAATGAAACCATCCTGATCGGGGTTCCATTCAATTACGTCGATCTTTTCGTCGTTCAACTCGCGCACGATCGACTGGATGCGTACACCGCGCATCCCGACGCATGCTCCCACCGGGTCCACCCCGGGCTGCAGGGCAGCCACGGCGACTTTGGAGCGATGACCCGGTTCGCGGGCGATGGACTTGATTTCCACCGACCCGTTGTAAATCTCCGGCACCTCCATTTCCAACAAGCGCCGCAGCATGTTCTTGTGCGTGCGTGAGACGATGATCTGCGGCCCGCGCGGGCTGCGCCGCACTTCCAGCACATAGGCGCGTACCTTGTCGTGTGCATGGAAGCGTTCGCCCGCCATCTGCTGGTTGCGCGGCATGAGCGCTTCAGCTCGCCCAAGCCCTACGGTGACGTTGGCGGGCGTGACGTTCTGCACCGTACCGTGCACAATATCGCCTTCCCGATCGACATACTCCTGATACTGGCTTTCGCGCTCGGCTTCACGGATGCGCTGCAGTATGACCTGTTTCGCCGTTTGGGCCGCGATGCGTCCAAAGCCATCGGGCGTGGAGTCGACGGATACGAGATCATTGAGCTGGGCGTTCGGGTCGACTTTACGCGCTTCCTCCAACGCGACTTCCGTGCGTTCGTCCTGCACCTCCTCGACGACTTCTTTTTCGGCGAACACTGACACGGCGCCGGTAGCGGGGTCGATTGTGGCGGTGACCAACTGCGCAGCGGAAGCGTTGACTGAGCGCCGATACGCAGAGACAAGCGCTGTTTCCAATGCCTCGACAATGACCTCGCGACCCAGTTTGCTTCGCTCTGCAATCTCGTTAAACGCTAGTGCAAATTCACTCTTCATCTTTCGTGCCTTCTCCGCCGCTTAATGGGGCGAACGATCAACTCTCCGTATAAAACAGAAAAGTGGGGGTTGCCCACTTCTCCGTCAAAATCCATATCCTGGCCAGCCTACTTCTTACGCTGCGATTATATCATGCGCCGAAATCGCTGACAAGGTTTTTCGGTTCAGGTGTTAGCGTTCAGCGATAAGGTCAGGGTGTAATCGTTCAGCGAAAATGTCAGGG